>NZ_JBSFRU010000002.1:0-71136 GCF_053589395.1 Nocardia sp. NPDC003345 | reverse complement strand
GTCCCGGTGACGCGGCCGGCTCGAACCCTCCGCCGCGCGACCGGTTCCGCCCGGCGAGGCCACTGTTCACGGTACGCACCGCCACCGGCGCTCCCCAGCGTATTCTGCCCCTACCGGATACCTCACGAATTATTCGATAGCCGAATTGTCGAATACCACAGTTGCAGCCGAGATTCGGTTTCGGTTTTTCCACCCGGGCGATCCGAATTCCGTCGAGGGCACAAAATATCATTCGCCGATCCGTGTAATACCCGGTATTCGTATCGATTACGAATCGATCATGCTCCGGTCCCCGATCATGGAATCACCTCTCCATCCGGCCCGGCGTTCGGAGCAACGATGTTCGATTCACCGCACCATCCCGCCCGTGGACGGGGCCGGCACCGCCTGCGCCGCCGGAACCGTCCGCTGCGAGCGGCATTCACCACCGCCGCCGCGGCCGCGGCCCTGTCCGCGGGAGTGCCCGCCGCCGCCCTCGCGGCACCCGCTCCCCCGGCAACCGGGCTCACCGATCCGCTCCCCGGTCCGCGGGTGCACGGCCCGGGCACCGCGATAGTCATCCTCGGGTACGGCCTGCTCCCCGACGGGAGCCTGCGCCCCGAACTGGTGGATCGTCTGCGTGCCGGGTATGTGCAGGCCCTGCTGCCACCGCAATCGCCGGTGATCGTCACCGGTGGCAATCCCCGGCACGGCATCACCGAGGCCGCCGCGATGGCGGACTGGCTCGTCCGCAACGGACTGCCCGCTCATCGCGTATATCAGGAGCCCGCGGCCTCGAATACCGTGCAGAACGCCCAGCGAAGCGCGCAGCTCATCCACGCTCTGGGCCTGCGCGACGCGGTGGTCGTCACCTCCGAGAACCATCTCACCCGCGCGGTCGGCAGTTTCGCGGCGGCCGGGATTCCGGTCGCCGCGACACTCACGCCGGCCGAGATACCGCAATTCGTGGCGGCCTTCGGATGGTGATTCCGCGGCGGTATTTCGCGATATCGGGATCGGATCCATTCAGGCCGGCATCAGAGGCGATCCGAAATCCCCAGGGCACGCGACAGCGCGGGCCAGCTGCGATGTAATTGCACCTCGAAATCGGGCCAGGCGTGCATACCTTCGGGTAGATAATCCACCTCGGCCGGAATACCCAACTCGTGCAGCCGATCGGCGAAACGCTGTGTGCACAGCCGCGCCCCCTGTTCGAGCAACGATCCGCCGCCGAGCAGAACGGCGAGGATTTCCGGGCCGTCGCCGATCGACATGAGCGCGGCACCGCTCGGGGCCCCGTTCGCGACCGATAGGTAGATCCCGGTTCCCCGTAACGCCTCCGCGCCCAGCAGGCTGTCATGAGCGAGCCATTCCGGCGAGGCGGGCGGGCCGAACAGATTCTCCGGGTTCCCGCCCCGCGAGACGACGGTGGCCGTGGTGACGGCCCGGCCGAGTTGATCGGCCGTGGAATAGCAGCCACTCAGTCCCGCGACACCGCGATAGAGGCCCGGATGTCGCTGCGTCAACATCATCGCGGCCTGCGCGCCCATCGAGACCCCGGCGATCGCGCGCGTGCCGGTGGACTCCAGGTACTTCTCCACGATCGGCGGCAGTTCCTCGGTGAGGAAGGTTTCCCACCGGTTCAGCCCGAGCGCGGCGTCGACCCGGATCCAGTCGGCGTACATGCTCGCGGTTCCGCCGGTGGTGAGCACGACGTCCACCGGTTTATCCGAGAAGAACTCCGCGGCGCCACCGTCGGTCAGCCAGCCGGAGGTCGGGCCGCCGTCGACGCCGTCCAGCAGATACAGCGTGGGCCGAGGTGCGGGGCCGGTGCCGATCAGGGTGTCGATGGCTATCTCCCGGCCCATCGCGGCCGACCGGATGTGCAGCCGGATCCGCTGGTCGTCGAGCACTTCCACCCGCAGCAGCCGGGGGCCCCGCTCCCGTTCGAGCGCCGGCGCCGTGAGCACCGGACCCGGTGCCGAATCGCCGGGCGGGGCGGCGCCGCTGGGCGCGGTCGCCAGCACCGCCCCCACCGCGACCAGAACTGCCAGAACCGATACCGGGGATCTCATCACTACACCTCGTCGAAATACCGGGGCGAGCAGGCGCCCCGTTCACTGCCCGGGATCGCCGGGCACGGATACCGATGCCGCATCGGCCCGGGCGGCCGGAGCCCTCCCGGTCCGAATCGGCCACCCATCACGCCGCCCCGGGTTTCCCAGAGCGCGCCCGCCGGACGGTGGTCATCGGATGCCGCGGCAGCCGGCGTAGTGGCAGTGCGTCCACCGGGTCACCGTCCCGCTCGATACCCGCGCTCTCGGTGATCCGGTACAGGCCCGGCGGCCGGCCCGCCGCGCGCAGACTGTCGAGTGCCTCGTGGGCACGACCGGCCAGCTCGGGCACCTGCTCGGTCGATCCGGAGGCGACCGCGGCCGTCGGCGGGACTTCGGCCGCCTCCGCGATCAGTTCCAGGACCTGCGCGCTCATCATCCCGGCGGTCACCGGATCACCGCCGAGGGACCGCGCCGACTCCAGCGGAATGAGGACGGTGCCGCCGTCGGTGCGCAGCAGCGACAGCGAGCGGGATCCCAGCGGCGTGCCCAGTGCGGCCTGTACCCGGCGTAGTTTGCGCCGGCCCGCCGAGACGGCCGCCGGTCCGCCCGCGCGCTCCTCGGCATGCGGCGGAATATCCAGCGCCACCACCTGATAGGCGGGCGCGATCCGGATTCCGGACCGTTTCGCCAGCGCGGTCACCCCGTGTCCGCTCAGCAGTGCGGCCAGCATCGCCTGTGCGGAGGTCTGATGCTCGCGGGCGACCACGCGGTGTTCATCCAGATACGCGGACGCGGCGGCCGTGGTGACGATCTCCACCACACGGACCAGCAGCCGGGCGGCATCCGCGACGGCGTCGGCGTGAACCGCGGCGCCGGCCATCCGGCCGGTCAGGAATTCCATCCCCTCCCGGGCGCACGCATGGCAGGCGCCGAGCACCGACTCGAGTGCCACTCCCTCACGCGCCCAGCGTTCCGCCGCCGCGACCACCGCGCCCGGCCGGGTCGCGGCTCCGGCGAACCCCGGTTGCGCCGATGAAGAGATCCCGGCTTCCGGGGCGAGATCCTGCGCGACTTCCGCGAGAAACCGGCGCACCGCGGCACCCACCGTCGTGGCGTCGCTTTCCGGGCCGGGGCCGCGCAAATGCGCCACGAGTTCGTTTTCCAGGCCTGCGCTCCCGGAATCGGCTGACTTTCTGCCCACCATAACTACCGGACAGTAACCTCGCCGTGGCGGGCGATGGGGGGATCGGACGTTAGTCCGGACAGTTCATCAGGGGCCCGGCCACCGATTGGGGTCGATCACAAGATGATAACGAGGCCGTGACGGGCAGGCGGTGAACCGCGGGCCGGCGACACCGGCCGGCCATCCGGAGTTCAGTGGTTGCGACCGGATTCGCGCGGTGCGGGCTGGTCGAGAATACGGGGCTGGCGCCGCCGCAACGCCGATAGCAGACCGGGGGTGTATTCCGGTGGCGCGGCGTGCACCGACAACTGGTTCGCGACCGCCCGGTACGCGTCCAGATCGGCCTGTTTGTCCAGATAGAGCGCGCCGGTGAGCTGCTGGAGGTAGACGATATCCGGAAGGTCCGCCTCGGCGAAGCGCAGATAGGTGAAAGCGCCGTCGGCCAGCGCCGGACCGCCGACGTGATCGGCCAGCACCTGCACGGTGATATGCGGCTGGCGGGCCGCGGCGAGCAGCTGATCCAGCTGCGCCGCCCACACCCGGGAACCGCCGATACGACGGGTCAGCGCGGCCTCTTCCACGATCAGCCACAGGTGCGGGGGATGCGCCCGGTTCAGGATGTGCTGGCGGCGCATCCGTAGCGCGACCCGGCGTTCGATCGCGTCTTCGGATTGGGTCGGATGCGCCAGCGTCAGCAGCGCCCGCGCGTAATCGGGAGTCTGCAGCAGCTCCGGCACGGTCCTCGGCTCGTAACAGCGGATGACCTGGGCGGCCTGTTCCAGCCCGAGGTACATATCGAACCATTTGGGCAGCCAGTCGTTGTCCCGGTGCCACCAGCCAGAGGTGTTGGCCTGCCGGGCCAGCTCCTGGAAGGCGTCGAGTTCCTCACCGTCGGTGACACCGTACAGCTGGAGCAGATCGCTCAGATCGCGTTCGCGGATACTGGTGCGGCCGAGCTCGAGCCGGCTGATCTTCGAATCCGAACCCCGGATATGGTCACCCGCCTGCTCCCGGGACAGCCCGCTCGCCTCACGCAAACGCCGCAGACGGCCGCCGAGCACCATCCGCAGCACCGTCGGTCCGCCCTCGACCGCCGCTCGTGCCGTGGAGCCCGGTCCGGTCGAGACATTCGCGTCCATAGCCGATCGCATCCCAGAAGCGCCCATTATTCGAGTTTCGCATGGGAGCGCCGCCGGAGACCAAACGAAACACCCGTGGCGTGAACGACATTCGCGGCGCCGCCCGCGGTCCCCGACGCCGTCGCCCGGCGGCCCCGGTCCGCCGACCGGTGTGAATCGCACCGACGCCCCTCTCCCCGGTGCTGTGAATTCCCCAGAGCCCGTTCCGGAACATGTTCTCACCGATGGTGCGGACCTACCGTTACAGATAACGGCGCCGACGTCGACGCCGACCGGAAGGAGACGCGGATCTTGAACGCCAGGACACCGGCCACGACCGACCGCGACGACGCCGCCCGCGATGCCCTCACCCGCCGGGTGACCGTCTACTTCGACGGTATGCCGGGCAGCGCCCTCGTTCTGGAATACGCGGCAACCCACACCGAGGCCTGGGAATTCACCTCCGCCGCCGCCTATACCGGTCTCACCGTCACTGTCGACAGCAAGATCAGGCCGGGACTGCGCCGGCTACCCTGTCACAGTCTCTGGCGCTGAATCGCGCACGCCCCACCACACCGGATGGCGGCGTTGGCGCCGTCGCACCTCTAGGCTCGGGAACAGCCGGGGAACGACCCGGCGGTTCCGAACCGCAGGAGCGCGTATGCCGACCCGATCCGCCGTCCGTCTGGGTAGCCTCGTCGCCCTGATGGCCGCCGTGGCCGCGGGCGGCTACGCGAGCCGGGATCCGCAGCCTTTCGCCGGCGTGCCCGCCACAACGCAGACCACGACCACGACGCCTGCCGGCGCCACGGCGACACGCCCGCCCGCTCCCACGGTGGATCCCTACGCCGGAATGCCACTGATCGACTACCTCGAGTGGACCGAGAACGCGGACGGTGCGCGCCTGATGGTCCATCCCACCCGGGCCGGGCGCGATACCGGCTTTCCCGGGGCGGAAATGCGCGCCTGGCAGGAGGTCGTCCGCTCCGACCCCACCGCCGACACCCCGGGGATGTGGGATCAGTTCCGCTGCCATTGGGATTGGGCACGGCTCATCGCGCCCGAGAAGCCCAGCTGGAATCTGGAGCCGTGGCGCCCGCCGGTGGGCTACGACGCGACCGTCGACGCCGCCTGCAATCCCGGCGGACCCGAACGTTGAGAAGGCACGATACGAACGAAAGGAAGCACGGTATGCGCATCGTCGTCGCCGGCGGACACGGCAAGATCGCCCTGCTGCTCGCCGAACAACTCACCGGGCGAGGTCACAGCGTCATCTCGCTGATCCGCAATTCCGCGCACGCCCGGGAGGTGTACGCCACCGGAGCCGAATCCGTGGTCCTCGACCTGGAGAGCGCGCTGGTGAGCGATCTGGCCACCACCGTGCAGAGCGCGGACGCCGTCGTTTTCGCGGCCGGGGCCGGTCCGGGCAGCGGAGTGGCGCGCAAGTACTCCGTGGATCGCGACGGTTCGGTTCTGCTCGCCGAGGCAGCCGAGCGGGTGGGAACCCGGCGGTTCCTGCAGATTTCGGCGATGGGCACCGGCCTGCCCCCCGCCCCGGGCACCGATGAGGTGTGGGCGGCGTATCTAGAGGCCAAAACCCAGGCCGAAGACGATCTGCGCAGCCGCGACCTGGACTGGACCATCTTGCGCCCCGGCCGCCTGACCGATTCCCCCGGCACCGGCCTGATCACCTTGGCCGAACCCCGGCTGGAGCGCGGTGAGATCCCGCGCGCGGACGTCGCGGCGGTACTGACCGAACTCCTCGGTGCGCCGGACAGCGCAGGCCGGACCCTGGAACTGGTCACCGGGACCACCCCGATCGCGGCCGCGGTCGCGGATCTGCGCAACTGAACGTTCGCCCGAAAAACGTTCGCACACAAGGAATCGATCGTGCAGATGTACTTGCATTTGAAAGCACCCTCGACCTAGACTCTTCCCACACCGCTATACAGGGGAAAACAATGGGGAGGCCGCGTGAGTGAGCCGACAACAACGTTCGCCAGTGGTTTACTGCCGCAGCTGCGGGAGAGTCCGAAGGATCAGACCCGATTCGGTAGCAGTCCGGCCGGAATCGATTCCGCCACGATCGGCAAGCCGGCGAACGGTATTGATATGAGTACATTCGGCGTCCGCAACGGCCGCCCCCGCCATGGATCATCACGTGAGAGCGCTGTCGAATTCGTCATCGACGCGGTCGAATCCACCGGGGCCGCGACTCGTGATGACTTCGATATAGACAAGATCGTCACCACCGTGCACGCGCTGGCCGACGATTGGGATTTCGGGACACTGCGGCCGGATACCTTCTGGCGGGTCGCCTCGACCTTCATCAGGGCCTGACGGTTCGTGAAAATTACCGCCTCGGCGATCTCGGCGCCGAGGCGGTCGTTTCATGAGATCTTCCGCTGAATCACCGAGCCGGGCAACGGCCGTTACCCGGCCGCCCGGCTATTTTTCTACAGTCCCTCGATGTACTGGGCGATGATATTCCGCGACCGCTCCGGAGTCGCCGCCTGGACGCTCAGCCGGTCCATCACCGACAGGTACAGGGCCAGATCCTCGCGCCGGTCCAGATACAGCGCGCTCGTCAGCTGCTCGAGGTAGACGATATCCGGCAATTCGGTCTCCGCGAATCGCAGAATGGTGAAAGAGCTTCCCGCGGCCGGATGTTCACCTGCCGAGAAGGGCACGACCTGAATGGTCACATTGGGCAGCCGGGTGAGATCGAGCAGATGTTCCAGCTGCGCACGGTGCACGGCCGCCCCGCCGACCGGCCGGTGCAGCGCGGCCTCGTCGATCACCGCCCAGACGACCGGCGGATCGGACCGGTGCAGAATCTCCTGCCGGCGCTGCCGGAACGCCACCCGGCGATCGGTATCGGAATCCTCGTAGCCGAGAGTGACCACCGCACGGGCGTAATCGGGTGTCTGCAGGAGGCCGGGCACCAGATGCGATTCGTAGGTACGGATCTTGCTCGCGGCCTGTTCCAGACCGAGATAGGTGCCGAACCAGGATGGCAGCAGATCGCCGAAGCGATGCCACCATCCCGGTTCGTTGGCCTTGCGCGCGAGGTCGAGGAATCGCTCCCGCTCCTCGGGATCGGTGACACCGTACAGCGTCAGCAGATCCCGGATATCGCGCTCTTTGAAGCTGGTCCGGCCCAGCTCGAGCCGACTGATCTTCGCATGGGAACCGCGGATCGCATCACCCGCGGCCTCTCTCGTAATCTTCTTGCTCTCACGCAGTTTTCGTAACTGGCCGCCCAGGGCGATACGTAGAACCGTGGGGCCGCGTTCCGCATCTACGGGTTGTACGCTGCCACGCTTCTCGGGCTCTGCCATCATGGAGTCGTCTCCGCTTTCGGGTTAACCCACGGTGCGCACCTCATCCGCCCAGGACGCACCACGCCGACGGCCCATGCTACCTCTCAGCCTGCCAGATCGTCGAACTCTCCCGCTTTCGCTCCCTGGAGAAAGGCTTCGATCTCCGGCCGGGTGTAGAAGAGTACGCCACCATCGGGGAATCGCGAATTACGCACAGCCACCAGATTGTTGGCCGCCTCGGCGAACTCGACACAGTTCCCGCTCGGATTGCTGAAGGTGCTCTTCCGCCAGCTTCCGATCACCTGATTGATTACTTCCGACATAGGACCCACTCCTTGCTCATGGTCGCTGACGCCACTGTCGCATACCGCCGGTCCTTACAGATGCACTCGCAGGTGTTCTTGCATCTGCACCGACATCAGGACGATAGCACGAAGTTCGCCGGGGTGCGCCCACAGGACCCCGGGACTGCCGCAGCACTGCCCCGGCGTTGCCCTTCACGTGTTGGAGCACAACGGAATCCGGCTCGCGGCCGAGTCCGGCGCCGCTTCCGCATCCGCCGGCGACCGGTCTTGTACTGTCGCAGAGAGACTTCGATTCCATCCGCCCGAGCTTTGCCTCCGGCCGCGTCCGGCACATCTCCGATCACCTATGTCACGCCGAGGAGTTCTCCATGCCCGAAGACCACCGGCCCGCGATCCGCACCGATATCCCGCACTCCGCGCGTATCTGGAACTACTGGATGGGCGGAGACGATTACTTCGAGGCCGACCGCCTGGCCGGTGATGCCGGGATCGCGGTCGATCCCGACATCACCACGATGGCCGTCGAATCGCGGCACTTCCTGATCCGGACGGTACGGTTCCTGGCCGCGGAGCGGGGCATCCGCCAGTTCCTCGATATCGGCGCCGGTCTGCCCGGTCCGCAGAACACCCATCAGATCGCGCAGTCGGTGAACCCGGATTCCCGGATCGTCTACGTCGACAACGACCCCCTGGTGCTCACGCAGGCCCGGACCCTGCTGGCGGGCACCACGGATCAGGGCGTGACGACCTATTTCGATGCCGACTACCGCAATCCGGAGCTCGTCGTCGCCGACGCGCGCCACGTGCTGGATTTCACCAGGCCGCTGGCGATCATGTTCATGGGAGTGCTCGGGCACGCCTCCGCACCGGCGGAGATGCGACGGATCGTGCGCACGGTGCTGGACGCGACCCCGCCCGGCAGCTATCTGATCCTCTGGGACGGTACCGACGACAGCGCCGCCTACGTGCGGTTGTGCGCGAACTACACCGATACCGGCGGTGCGCCCTACACCCCGCGGCCGCGCACCGAGATCCGGTCCGCCTTCGAGGGCCTCGTATTCGAGGACCCGGGGTTCGTCCCGATCACCCGATGGCGGCCGGACTCCGCCGACGCCACCGGGGAACGGCCGATCTCCGCCTACGGCGCCGTGGCCCGGAAGCCGTGATTCGAGGGCGGCCGCCGCTTCCGCACCGCCTCGGCGACAGCCGGGAAGCGTAGGGCCCCAGGGGTCGTCGCCCCGCGGAGACGGCGCCTCGGCGGCCGCAAAATTTCGAATGTTGTTTGCAGATGTACTTGCATTTGTAAGCGACGCCGCCTTAGACTCGTGCCACCCAGAGGGGCGATACGCAGCGTCTTCCGGCCGGTTCGAAGGTCGGGTGGATCGCCTCCGAACATCGCACGTGAGGGGCAACCGAATGATCCAGCCATTCCGAAGTCCCCACCGGAACGCGGTCGGTAGCGCCACCGGTGCGCATTCGCTGGGCCATCACCCGGAGCCACTGCGGCACTACGCCGCGGCCGAGGCCGGCACCGATTGCAGTGCCGAACCACCCGTACTCACCTACCGGCAGGCCCGGGAAATCCTGCACGTGCACGATGTGCACGGCCCGCAGTGCCGCCAGTGGCTCGCCGCCGCCGCCTACCTTTCGGCGGGGCTCGACGACGAATAGCGGGCCCCGCGCCCGGCCGCACCACCCCGATACCGATCCGTGCTGGCTTTCGATCATCGGACGCGGGATTCTGGAATCCCGCGCTCATGTGGATGGTAACCATGCGAATAGCCGAGATCCTGCGCACCAAGGGCAGCGCCGTCGCGACCGTTCGGCCCGAGGCCGATATCCGCGCCCTGCTCGCACTCCTGACCGAACACAATATCGGCGCCGCCGTGGTGTCCCCGGACGGGAGCATCATCAGCGGAATCATCACCGAACGCGATATCGTCCGGGCGTTGCTCCGGCACGGCGGGCAACTGCTGGACCGCCCGGTGGCACAGGTGATGAGTACCGAGGTGCGTACCTGCGGACCCGAGGACGAGGTGGACGGGTTGCGCGGCATCATGACCGAACACCGCATCCGCCACCTTCCCGTCGTCGACGACGAGGGCCGCCTGGCCGGGATCGTCAGCATCGGCGATGTCGTCAAGAGTGCCCTGTCCGAACTCACGACCGAACGTGAACAGCTCGTCGAATACCTGCAGGGCGGTTACTGATCGTCAGCCGAGATCGGCGGACAGCCACCGCTGTGGACGCATCGAGACGACCACGTGCTCACCGAGTTCGGCCGCGGCGAAGGCCAGATAATCGTCCACCCGCTCCGCGGGCAGATAGCGGGCGACCATCTCGCGGTGCACCGTGTCGGTGAGCGGTTCGACCCGGGTCACCGGACCTTCCACACTCACATAGCGCACGCTCGGCTCGACGCGTTCCACCATCAGGCTGAATCGGCCCGCGGCCCGGATCCGGCGCATCTTCTCCGACTCCGGCCCGGTGAGGATCCACAACTCACCGCCCGGGACGTATTGGTACCAGATGGGGACCGTCAGCGGGCCGCGATCCGGGCCCGCCGCCACCGACAGCGCGCCGATATGCGGTTCGGCCAGAAAGGACCGGCGTTCTTCCGGGGTGAGTGGCATACCGGCACCCTAACGCCGGGCTCCGACATATTCGGGGATCCGGCTCCGGCCGTGCCGTCCTGCGCGAAACCCTGTGCACACCAAAGGTACTGGGCCACAATTCGGCGAATGGGTATCGTTGTTCGGAGCCCGGGCAGTACGGCGGAAGGAATGATCGCGATGGGATCGGCCCTGCATCCGCCGGATCGTCTGGCACCACCCGGCGAATCATCCGCACCGGCCGAGGTACTGCCGGAGCGGGTGCGCGCCGCCTTCCCGGCCCTCGCCACCGGCACGGACACCTATCTCGACAGCGCCGCGACCACCCAGAAACCCGGCTCGGTGATCGACACGGTGCGCGACTACCATGCGGTCGCGACCGCCAATGCCGCGCGCGGGACCTACCCCTGGGCCACCGCGCTCACCCAGCGGATCGAGTCGGTGCGGACGCGGACCGCGCGATTCGTCGGCGCCGCGCACGACGACGAGATCGTATTCACCGCCGGCGCCACCGCCGCACTCAACGCGGTGGCGCTGTCCTGGGGGCTCACCGCGCTCGCCGACGGCGACGAGATCCTCTACGGTCCCGCCGACCACGCCGCCAACGTGGCACCCTGGTACCTGCTACGGGACACCCTCGCCCGATTCGGGCGGCGGATCGAGCTGGTCCCCTACCGGATCACACCGGACGGGCGCGCGGATACCGGCGATATCGCGGCAAAGCTCGGCCCGCGCACCCGGCTGCTCACCGTTACCCATCTGCATCATGTGTTCGGCGCCGTGAGCACACTGGCCGAGATCGAGGAGCTGATTCCGCAGCGGGTGCTGCGCTGCTTCGACTGCAGCCAGAGTGGCGGGCACCTCCCGGTGGATGTCACCGCGCTGGGCGCCGATTTCGCGGCTTTCGCCGCCCACAAGATGTTCGCCGCGCCCGGGACCGGCGTGCTGTACTGCCGACGCCGGGTGCATTCCGAGCTTCGGCCCTTCCTGCCCGGTGGCGGTACCGCCGCCGTGCTCACCGCCGACGGGTTCGAGGCGGGCCGGATGCCCGGGCTGCTCGAGGGCGGCACCCCGAATATCCCGGGCATCCTCGCCCTGGGTACCGCGCTCGGGGTCCTGGAGACGTTCGGGATGCCGGCGATCGCGGCCCACAACCGGGCGCTCACGCTGCGGTTGATCGCCGGGCTGCGGTCTGTTCCGGGCGTGCGTTTCCTGCCCGGACCGGCTCATGCCACCGATGGCGCCGGCCACGGGATCGTCTCGTTCACCCTCGACGGGATCTCGGCCGCGGATCTGGGCTTCGTCCTGGCCGAGTACGGCTTCCTCGTCCGCACCGGTACGCACTGTGTCCCGGATATCGCCGCGAATCGTGAATCGGTGCGCGTCAGTACGCATGTCTACACCCGTCCCGGCGATATCGATCGTTTCGTCGACCGGGTCCGGACGCTGGCCCAGGAGCTGTGATGACCGCCGATACCGACACCGGCACCGGCCTCGGGGCCGACAACTACGACCGGCGCGGCGCGGCGCGCATCCTGGCCGAACTGGCCCGGCCGGGGCTCTTCACCGCCGCACCGAGCCCGCACCGGGTCGCGAGATTCGAGTATTCGAGCACCCCGCTGCGCCCCGAACCTGGCACGCATCTGACCTACTCGCAACGCCTGTATCTGGAACGGTTCATGCGGCCCTGCGCCGCGGACCAGGTCACCTCGGCCACCCATCGGATGACCTGGACCGACAGCGCCGGAATACCGAACACCGGCTTCTACCGGGACGACGGTCCGGGCCCGCTGGTGCCGATCGCCGTCCGGGAGACCGTGCTCGCCCTCTGGCGCGACCTCGAATCGAATACCGCACTCGGCGAACGGATCTCGGGCCTGGACGACGCGGCGCGGGGGGTGCTCGCCGCGACTACCACCGACCACGAACCGATCGATATCTTCCGGGTCGGTATCGAATCCGCCGGACGAGCGCTGGCGCAGCACGCCCTGCTCGCCACCCACACGCCCTATCGCACGCCCGCCGAATTCGCCCGCGGTATGCGCGACTCCAATATCTTCGCCGCCGTCGCCACCCGCTGGTTCTGGGAACTGCAGGCCTCCACCTACCGGCGCGGAATGATCCCGGTACGTCTGGAGGGACGGCCGGACGGCACGATCCGCTACTGCCCGCAGACTCTCACGACTCTGCGGGCCATGAAGGACGCCACCATCGGCGACGCGCACCGGGTGATGCGCCGGGCCACGGCCGAGGAGGGAATGAGTAGTGCGGAGGCCATCGCCCACTATCACGACGATCTGGACCTGATCTCGCGCCAGTACGCCCTGCTGTCCCCCGGTGAGCGTCCCTCGTGCCCGGCCACCGCCGTACACCGGGTCGGCGGGGAGAATTACAGCGTGCTGCCGGTGGTGGTCGGACGTTTGGTCGACGTCTTCACGGATCTGGCCGCACGGTGCGAGGTGACGGCCGCACCGGCCGGCCCCGAAGCGGCCGACGACAGTCCGGTGCAGGCCGAGGACCGCGTTTTCCACGTACCGGATATGACCTGTAAACACTGTGTCCGCACGATCGGCGGCGTGCTCGAATCCATGGATATCGAGGTCGCCGAGATCGACCTCGACACCAAACGGGTCGTGGCCGAGTTCCGCAGCCCGCGTAATCGAATGCGGGCGTTCGAGGCACTGCGCGACGGTGGGTACAACCCGGTGGGCGAGGCGCCGGTAACGACCCGTACGGATCCGCGCGGATGAGCGCCGTCCCGTCGCGGGCCCCGGCCGGGGCGCCGCCGGCCTTACCCGCGCGCTGGGATCCGCTGGTCCGCCGCTTCCTCGGCGACCGCGATGCCCTCGATGATGTGGTGCGACGTTTCGGCACCCCGGTGCATCTGCTGTTTCCCGAGGTCTTCGCCGGCAACCTCGGCCGGCTCCGCTCGGTACTGGAAGCGTCCCACGCCGGTCACCGGATCTGCTATGCGCACAAGGTCAATCGTTCGCGCGCACTCGTCCGGACGGCCGCCGCCGAGGGGATCGCCGTGGACGTGGCCTCGCCCCAGGAACTGGAATCGGCCCGTGCGGCCGGGTTCGCCGATTCCTCGATCGAGGTGACCGGCCCGAAGGGTGAGGCGTTTCTGCGGGCACTCACCGGTACCGGAATCACCGTCAATATCGACAATCAGTGGGAACTCGACACCCTGGCCCGGCTGGCCGGACCGGCGGCACCGGTTCCGGTGCTGTTGCGGGTCAGTGGTTTCCCCGGGTCACAGCCCAGCCGGTTCGGGATTCCGGTACCGGCGGTCGGCCGGGCGCTCGAGGTGCTGGCCACCCATCGCGACCGGCTGGCGTTCCAGGGGCTCGGATTCCATCTGGATACCGCCGATATCGCGGAGCGGATCCGGGCCGTGGACATTTGCCTGGCTCTGCTCGAACAGGCCTGGGCCCAGGATCTGACCCCGTCGGCGCTCGATATCGGGGGCGGATTACGCCAGGTCTTCACCGGCGACCCGACCCGCTTCGACGAGTACGCGCAGCGGCTGCGCGAATCGCTGGCCGGCCACGGCCCCCGGATGACCTGGGGTTCGGCCACCTTCGGCTACCAGGTGGACGCCGCGGGGGTACGCGGTACTCCGGTGTTCCACAAATACGCGAACACGGTCGGGGCGGCCGATATGCTGGCCGAGATACTCGCGGCGCCGCTGGAGGGGCAGGGCGGGCGCGGTTTCGCCCGGGTCGCGGCCGACAATCTGCTCGATATCTGGCTGGAGCCGGGGAAAGCGCTCGCCGACCACGCCGGGATCACGGTGGCCGGGGTGGAGTTCGTGAAGGAGGCCGCCGACGGCAGCCGGCTGGCCCATCTCGACCTCGGCCGGGACACGGTGACACCGGCCGACCAGGAGGTCATGGTCGACCCGCTGCTGCTGCCGGGCCCGGGGCGATCCGCCCCGGCCGTCGATCCCACCCCGGTGTTCCTCGCCGGGCGCCTGTGCCTCGAACGCGATCTCGTCACCACCCGCGCGGTCTGGCTGCCGTGGCTGCCGCGCCCCGGCGACCTGGTCGTATTCCCCAACACCGCCGGGTACAACATGGATCTCTCGGCCGCCTCGGCGGCCATGCACCGCACGCCGGACAAGGTGGCGATCGAGTTCCGCGACGGTGGTTTCCGGTCCACCCCCGACGCCGACTACCGGCCGCCCGCGTGGCGGCCCGGTTCCGGCCACTCCGAGGTTTCGTGACGATCCATCAGCACATCACCGAACTGATCGGTGATACTCCCCTGCTCCGCCTCGACCCGGCCGTGCACCGGCTCGCGGGCGTCGAACTGTACGCCAAACTGGAATCGCACAACCCGTTCGGTTCGGTCAAGGACCGGGTGGCGTGGGCGATGCTGCGCGACGAACTCACCACGCTGCGCGACGAGCGGCGCACCCTGATCGAGGCGTCCAGCGGCAATACCGCCAAGGCGTTGCGGATACTGGGCGCGATCCACGGGATCGGGCTGCGGGCGATGACCAACCGTATCCGGGTCGGCGAGGTCCGCGACCTGCTGCGGCTGTTCGGCACCGATATCGTCGAAATGCCCGGGCTCTCCGAATGCCCGGATCCCACCACGCCCAACGACGTCTACTCCGCCATCGACGCCGCCATGGCCGCCGAACCGGGCCGGTTCCGTCATCTGTCGCAGTACACGAGCGAGAAGAACATCACGGCCCATCACGACGGGACCGGACGTGAGATCCACGACGACCTCACGGCCGCGGGAATCACCCGGCTCGATTATCTCTTCGGAGGCCTGGGCACCACCGGGTCGAGCCGCGGTGCCGGCACCTATTTGCGCACCCGCCATCCGGCCCTGCGGACCGTCGCGGTGGTATCCGAACGCGCCGATTTCATCCCGGGGATCCGCTCCGAACGCGAGATGTGGGAGGTGGGCCTGTTCCAGCCGGATTTCTACGACGAGATCGTGACCGTCGAATCCGGGCCGGCCATCGAGTCCACTCTGGAACTGGCCACGGGATACGGGGTTCTCGCCGGGCCGACCAGCGGCGCCGCGTATGCCGCCGCCCGCCGGGTGCTGTCCCGGCGCTCACCCGCGGACGAGCCGGTGGTCGCGGTGCTCATCGTCTGTGACCGGCTCGAACCGTACCTGTCCTATATCAAGCAGCGGCGTCCGGAGTTGTTCGGTCACACCGGCGCGCAACACCCGCCGTCCGCGGCCGATATCGCCACCGCCGCCACGCTGACCCCCGCGGAGTTGACGGCGCTGACCGACACCGAGCGGCCGGTGATAGTCGACACCCGCGGCGCGATGGCCTACCGGGTCGCGCATATCCCGGGCGCCGTCAATATCCCCGACGACCGCCTTACCGAACTGTTCGCGCACGGCACCCCGTTCTCGCGCGCGTCCCCGGTGGTGTTCACCTGCCCCACCGGCGATATCTCGCGGCAATTCGCCGCTGCCGCGGGCCGGACCGGGCATACCGCCTTCAGCCTGGACGGCGGTATCGCCGGCTGGCGTGCGGCCGGGTATCCGCTGGAGCGCGGCGGCTGAGCGATCAGGACCCCGCGGAGCCGGTACCGGCCCGATGGTACGCATCCGGCGCGGCGGAGTTCTCCGGATCACGACTGCCGGCGCCGGACCGCGCCCGCCGGTATCGCGTCCGCGCCAGCGCGCCCAGTACCACCAGGAAACCTCCCAGCGTCCAGCCCGCGAGCACATCGGTCGGCCAGTGCACCCCGAGGTAGACCCGGGAGAGCCCGACCAGGATCACGAAGACGGCCGCGAGTATCGCGACCAGCCGGGCGACGGCACGGCGGTGGATGCGGAACCAGCACAGGGTCGCCAATACACCGATCACGGCCGCGGAGCCGGTGGCATGGCCGGAGGGGTAGGAGAGCTCGGCGACCGTGACCAGCCGGTCGGGCGCGGGCGGGCGCTGTCTGCCGATCAGATGTTTCGTCACCGGCACCAGCACCGCCGAAGCCGCCCCCACTCCCGCCACGAGCGCGAGGTCGCCGGTTTCGCCCCGGCGCAGAAGCAACCCGCACACCAGCAGCGCCAGTGCCCACATCGCGACGGACCCGCCCGCATGGGTGATCACGGTCGCCACCGTCGTGAGCGGATCATTACGCCAGCCCAGCACCGCCTCGTGTACCGGCCGGTCCACTCCGGACAGGGCCGCACCGGCGACCACGAAGGCGGTCGTCAGTGCCAGGACAGCGAAGAGCGCGACAGCGAGCACGACCATACGGTTCACCATAGTCATCCGGCATGGGCCCCTCGTGCCCCGCCGCGGCGCTACCCTGACAGCGTGGAATTCCTCTTCCTCGGCGCCCCCGCCCTGATGTTCCTGCTGGGAGCGGCAGTCGCGGTCCGGTGGGTCCACGCCCGTTTCCCCTCGACCCGCCGCGGTGCCCCTGCCGACCGGTCGGCGCGTCTCGCGGCCGCCGGGGTGGAGGAACTGACCGCTTTCTGGTATGGCACCAAGCGGGACGAACTCGATCACCGCGCCGCCCGGACCATGCTCCGTGACGAGGAATCCGACGGCGCCCCGCCGCGGACCCGCGTGGACCTGGACACCCGGCGGGCCGTACTGATCGCCCGCGCGACCTCCGGCACCTGATCGGCCCGCCACCGCCCACGCCGACCACCCGTCGGGCGCCGGCCCGCGTGCCCACTACTGTGGACGGGTGCATGCGGATCAGCGATCGGACGACAGCGGACCCCGGATCTGGGGTGGCACCACGCTTTCGGAGCGCAAGCAGGCACGGCGCACCGCTCTGCTCGAGGCCGCGCTGGATCTGATCGGCGAAGCGGGAGCGGCCGGGGTGACCATGCGCGCGGTCTGCCGCCGCGCCAACCTCACCGACCGATATTTCTACGAAAGCTTCACCAGCCGTGACGAACTGCTCGATGTGCTCTATCGGCAGATCGCCGACGATTTCCTGGAACCGATGACGGCCTTCGCGGTCGCCGACGATTCCTCCCGCGACCGTGCCCTCTCCGAAGCGCTCGTGGGCAAGGTCCTCGAAGACCCGCGGAAATCCCGGCTCTTCCTGGTGGAGCCCTATTCCAGCACCGGCCTCGGCCAGACCACCATCTCGGTGATGCCCGCCTTCACCCGCCTCATCCAGGACCATCTCTTCACCCGTATCGACGATCCGGTCCGGCGGCGCCTCGCCGCGGTGACCATGGCCAGCGGTAACGCGGGCATGTTCTCGGCCTGGCTCAACGGTTCGCTGCGCGCCACCCGCGACGAGATCGTCGACCATCTGGTCGCCATGCTCGGTGCCTATCGCAGCCTGTATCAGTAGGCTTCCGGGCACGGCACGGGTACGGAATCCGGGGTCCGGCAAGGAGGTTCGGGACAATTGCGGGACGAAGTCGTCGGGTCGACCGGTAAGCTGACCTCGCCGATCCGCGGCCCCGGGACGCTGGGTGAGGTCCTGGTGGCCGTACGCGGGGGAACCGAGGGGTACATCGCACGCGCCGCCGAAGCCATTCCGGCCGGCAGCACCGTGCTGATCATCGCTGTCGATTCCGGGCGCATCGCCGAGGTGGTGCCCTGGATACCCCTCGCTCCGGACCCGGCACCGTAGCGAAATACGACGCGAGGAGTCAGACGTGCTGGGCTATCACGTACCGGATCCCGATGAGGCGATGCTGGTCAGCGGCGCGAAGAGCAGCGACGACGCCCCCTTCCGGGTGATCATCGGCCGCGGCACCTGGGTGATGCCGTTGTTCCGCAAGGTCCGGTATCTCTCACTGGCCATGTTCGAGGCCGAGATCACCGAACGCTGTGTCACCAAACAGGCCATCGTCCTGCAGGTCCGGGCGGTTATCGCCTTCAAGGTGGCCAACGACACCGCCTCGATCGTCAACGCCGCCCAGCGCTTCCTCTCCGAGCAGGAGCAGGAGATGTCGGTGCTGACCGGCCGGATCTTCTCCGGCCATCTGCGCTCCATCATCGGTTCGATGACCGTGGAGGAGATCATCCGGGAGCGCCAGCGCCTCGCCGACGAGGTGCTGCTGGCGTCCAAGGTGGAGATGAGCAATATCGGGCTCTGGGTCGATTCGTTCCAGATCCAGTCCATCGACGACGGCAATCTGGGATACATCACCGCGCTCGCCGCCCCGCACAACGCCGCCGTCCAGCGCGACGCCCAGATCGCCGAATCCCAGGCGGCCCAGCGTTCCGCCGAAGCCGAGCAGGAATCACTGCGTAAACAGGCCGAGTACTCCCGGGAAACCGCCATCCTCAAGGCCGGATACCAGCGCGATATCGACAAGGCACAGGCCGAGGCGGCCGCCGCCGGCCCGCTGGCGGCGGCGCTGGCCCAGCAGGAGGTGCTCTCGGCCAAGGCCGCGCAGGCGGTCAAGGAAGCCGAGCTTCGGGAACAGCAACTGCAGGCCGAGGTGGTCAAGCCCGCGCTCGCCGAAGCGGAACGGGTGCGCATCCTGGCCGAGGCGGAAGCGGCGCGCACCCGGATCCAGGCCGAGGCCGCGGCCTCGCACAACCGCATCGCCCTGGATCAGCTGCTGATCGAGCAGCTGCCACTGATCGTCGAACAGGCCGCGCGCGGACTCTCCAACGCCAACCTGACCGTGCTGAACGGCCCGGACGGGGTGGGCGAACTCCTCAACGGGATGGTCGGGCAGGGTCTCACCGTGTTCAACTCGCTGCAAAAGGCACTATCGGCCGACGATGCGGAAAAACCGGAGATAAGGTAGCCGGTAACTGTGGCGAGGAGCGGTGTGGTGGCCAGCGGGAAATTGGTGTCGTTCGACGGATCGCGTGGATTCGGGTTCATCCGTCCCGAGGACGGAGGGCCCGACGTCTTCGTCCACGTGAACGATATCGGCCTGGGTGAAGGGGAACTCCGGCAGGGCCGGGTGTTCGAATTCGATGTCACCGAGGGCGATCGTGGTCCGAAGGCGGTCAATCTGCGGTCCCCCCGCGGCCATACCGCCCGCCCGGCCACCTCGGCGGGCGGGGGCGCCCGGCTGACCGCCGGGGCATACCTCCCGCTGGTCACCGAACTGCTACTGGACGCCTCGCCGGCGCTCACCGCGGGAGAGATCGTGGTCATCCGGGAGCGACTCACCGATTTCGCGGTGGAACAGGGCTGGATCGACGAGTAGCGCGCCGGATCCACCGCGGTGTCGGTGCGAACTCTTATCATCGGACGCGATGAATCGGCGCCGGCCGCGGCGTCGATACGGGTGAGGATCGACCCGAGGAGGATCGTGTGGATCTACCGGTGATGCCACCCGTCCGGCCCATGCTGGCCAAATCCGCGCCCGAGATACCGCCCGGGCCGGGCCTGAGTTACGAACCCAAATGGGACGGTTTCCGCTGCGTGGTCTTCCGCGACGGCGCGGAGGTGGAACTGGGTTCTCGTAACGATCGCCCGCTGACCAGGTATTTTCCGGAGATGGTGGAGTTGCTGCGCGAGGCGTTGCCACCTCGGTGCGTGGTGGACGGCGAGATCGTCGTCGTCACCGAGCACGGACTGGATTTCGATGTCCTGCAGCAGCGGTTGCATCCGGCGGCGTCCCGGGTCGCCAAACTCGCGAAGGAGACCCCGGCCAGTTTCGTCGCCTTCGATCTGCTGGCGCTGGACGACCGCGACCTCACGGACCGGCCCTTCACCGAGCGCCGGGCTCTACTGGAGTCCGTTCTGGACACCGCGCCCGGTCGCGTTCATCTCACTCCGCTCACCGGCGATCCGGATACCGCACGGGACTGGTTCACGCGCTTCGAGGGCGCCGGCTTCGACGGGGTGATGGTCAAGGCCGACGATCAGCCGTATCAGCAGAACAAACGGGTGATGCTGAAGGTCAAACACGAGCGCACCGCCGACTGCGTGGTCGCGGGTTTCCGCTGGCACAAGGACGGTGCGGGGGTGGGCTCGCTGCTGCTCGGCCTCTTCGACGACGAGGGCGCCCTGCACCACGTCGGTGTCGCCAGTAGTTTCACCGCCGCACGGCGCCGGGAGCTGGTCGGGGAGCTCGAACCGCTGCGCGAGAACGCGCTGGCGCGGCATCCCTGGCGCGACTGGGCCGACGCCGCCGCTCAGGCCGCCTCGGGTGGATCCATGCCGGGTGGAGTGAGCCGCTGGAGCGGCGGCAAGGATCTGTCGTGGGAGCCGCTGCGCACCGAACTGGTGGCCGAGGTGCGCTACGAGCATGTCCAGTCGGGCCGGTTCCGCCACGGTGGACGGCTGGTGCGTTTCCGCGCCGACCGCACCCCCGAATCGTGCACCTACGCGCAGCTCGAGGAGGTCGCGCCGGCGGAACTGCGCGAGATCTTCGGTGAGCCGGTGGCGAAATGAGCGAATCGGTCGAGGTCGAGGCCGCCGGGCGGGTCCTGACCGTCACCAATCCCGGCAAGGTGTATTTCACCCGCCGCGGCGAGACGAAACTCGATCTCGTGCGCTACTACCAGAGCGTCGGCGAGGCATTCCTCCGCGTCAACGGTGGCCGGCCGCTACTGCTGGAACGCTATCCCGACGGCGCGTCGGGGAAATCCTGGTTCCAGAAGCGGGTGCCGAAATCGGCGCCGGACTGGTTGCATACCGTCGAGGTGTCCACGCCCAACGGCACCACCAGTGACGCGCTGGTCGCGCACGATCTCGCCCATGTGCTGTGGGCGGTGAACCAGGGCTGTCTCGGCTTCCACGTCTGGCCGAACAAGGTCCCGGACCTGACCGTCGCCGACGAACTGCGTGTCGATCTCGATCCGTCGCCCGGGATCGGGTTCGGCGAATTACGCACCGCCGCTCAGCGCACCCGCGAGCTGTGCGCCGAACTCGGTATCGAATCGTGGGTGAAGACCTCCGGTTCGCGCGGTCTGCATCTCTACATCGCGCTCGAACCCCGCTGGGACGGCTATCAGGTTCGTGCGGCCGCGGTGGCGCTCGCCCGTGAACTGGAGCGCCGTTTCCCCGCCGACATCACCGCGCACTGGTGGAAGGAGGAACGCGGGCAACGGGTGTTCGTGGACTACAACCAGAACGCCCCGCACAAGACCGTGTTCGGTGCGTGGTGTGTGCGGCCCAAGGTCGGTGCGCAGGTATCCACGCCGCTGACCTGGGCAGAGCTCGAGACGGTCGTGCCCGAGGAACTCACTGTCGCCACCGTCCCCGCGCGGCTGGCCGCATCGGGCGATCCGTGGGCGGAACGCCCGCCGCAATCCATCGCGCCGCTATTGGAGATGTCGGAACGCGATATGGCCGCGGGTCTCATGGACGCGCCCTGGCCACCCCAGTACCCGAAGATGCCGAACGAACCACCCCGGGTTCAGCCGAGCCGTGCGCGTAAATCCGATGCGGTGCCGGAATGAGATCGTCCCGGCACGCCGCATACGATCCCGGAAACGCTGGTCAGGACACCCATAACGCCCAGGCGCCGTTCTCGCACACCAGCGCGTAACCGTCCGGGGTGCGGGCGGTCGTGGCCGGGTCGGTACCGCAGCGTGCTCCTTCCGCTCTCACCTGTTCGGCGACGCGGAACGGCCCCGCCCATTCGTATCCGGTGACCGAACCGGTATCGGTGAGGCACAGCAGCGTGCCACCGTCGGCGCCCGCACCCACCAGGGCCGGCTCGGGGCAGGGCGTGCCGCGCTCGGCGGCGGGCGCCGCGGTACCCACCGGACCGGACGGGGCAGGGGGTGTCGAAGTAGCCGCCGGGGGCGGTGTCTCCGTCACCGGTGTCTCCGCGGAGGGGGCCGGGGCGGCGGAGGTCTCGATCGTCTCGTCCCCCGAGCCGCCGAGCCGGGACCAGACGTCCGCGACGTTCTGTCCCGGCGTGAAGATCAATGCGGCCAGCAGCGCGACCTCGGCCAGGCCCAGCAGGAGCGCGAAGAACGCCATGAGCCGGCCCCGCGGGTGACCGAACGCGATCAGCCCGAAGACGATCGCCACCGGGAACAGCAGCAGCAGTGCGGCGACCAGGGCCACGATCGCGTACGGATTGACCACGGGACGGGTTTCGTAGGCCGGTGGATCGTCATACCGATCGTCGTATTCGTCGTACTCGCGCGCACCGCGTCGACCCATCCGCCCCGGGGCGATCTCGTCCCCGTCCGGCGTGACTTCCGGCCAGCGCCCCGTCGCCCAGCGCTGCTGGTCTGTCATGCCCGATCCCTTCGAACTGCCCCGGCGAATCCCGGAACTCTCGATTCGCCCGGCGCTGTAGCAGGATATGCCGGATCGGCGCGACGGTCCCCCGAAACAGCGGTGTTCCAGATACGGAAGTTCACCCCGCCCGGCCGTGACATCTCATCACGAGATCCGGATCAGCGCTCGGCGTGTACCCGGGGCAGTGATTCGGTGACCAGGGTCGTGAGCATATCGACCAGCAAAGCGTGGACCTGGTCGCGCGTCATGGTGCCGCGGGTGAGCCATTCGCGTCCGGCGACCTTCACCAGCCCGCCGAACGCCCGGACCATCGCGCGGCGCGGTTCGTCGTGCGCGGCGCCGTCGGCGAGCCCGATCATCGCCAGCAGCCGCTGCGCGGCGGCGTCGTCGGCGGCGTCCAGGATCTGCTGGACTTCGGGGTCGTCGCCGACACCCTCGTGACTGGTCACCTTCACCCAGGTGCTGCCGTGTTCGGAGATGGTGTCGAGCAGCCAGCGGACACTCGCGTCGATCCGGTCGCGGGTGCTGCCGGTGGGGGTCGCGAACTCCTCGGCGCGTGGCAGGGTCACCATCCGGCGCACCACCGCCAGATACAGGTCTCGCTTGTTGCCGAAATAGTGATTGATCAGGCCCCGGGCCACGCCGGCCCGCTGGGCCAGTTCGGCGGTCGATACCGCGGCGTACGGGCGCTCGCCGAACATCTCGATGGCCCGGGCCAGGATCTGGGCCCGCCGCTCATCGGGTTCGAGCCGGCGTCGCCGCGCGGGCACGCCGACGCCGCCGGACCCGTTCACCACGGGCCCGGCGGCGGGCGCGGAGCCGGGGTCAGAGCCCACGTGCGATGAGGTCTTTCATCACCTCGTTGCTACCGGCGAGAATCCGCAGGACCCGGGCGCCGGTGTACAGCTGGGAGATGGGGTACTCGGTCATATAGCCGTAACCGCCGAACAGCTGCAGGCAGCGGTCCACCACCACGCCGAGCTGATCCGTGGACCAGTATTTGGACATCGCCGCCGACTGGATATCCAGATCACCGCGCAGATGCCGGGAGATGCAGTCGTCCAGGAAAACCCGGTTGGTCCGCGCGATGGTCGCGCATTCGGCGAGTTCGAACTTGGTGTTCTGCATGGCGAACAGCGGTTTACCGAACGCTTCGCGGCCCTTGGTGTATTCGACGGTCAGCTCGACCGCGCGTTCCATCATCGCCACCGCCATGATCGCGGTGACCAGCCGCTCCTGGGCCAGCAACTGCATCATCTGATAGAAGCCCTGGCCCTCGGCGCCGCCCAGCAGGTTCGCCGCCGGTACCCGCAGACCGTCGAAGAACAGCTCCGCGGTGTCCTGGCCCTTCCCGCCGATCTTGGACAGGATGCGGCCCCGGGTGAAGCCGGGGGTATCGTCGCCGACCTCGGCGAACAGCAGTGAGACGCCGGCCGCGCCCTTGTCCGGGTCGGTTTTGGCGGCGATGATGATGCCGTCGCACAGCCACCCGTTGGAGATGAAGATCTTCGATCCGGTGATCACGTACTCGTCGCCCTCGCGCACCGCACGGGTCTTGATCGCCTGCAGATCCGAGCCGGTACCGGGTTCGGTCATTCCGATGGACAGCACCATCTCACCGCTGCATGCCTTGGGCAGAACCCGCTTCTTCAGCTCGTCGGAACCGAATTCGGCCAGGTAGGGCGCAATGATCGAGCTGTGCACCGGGATGCCGAGGGCGCCGTCGCCGGCCCGCACCTGTTCCTCGATGATCGCGGCCTCGTGGGCGAAGGTGCCGCCACCGCCGCCGAACTCCTCGGTGACCGCGGGACACAGCAGGCCCAGCTCACCGGCACGCCGGTACAGCGCCTTGTCCGGGTGGCCCTGTTCGATGAACTTCTCCTCGTGCGGCACCACTTCCTTCTCGAAGTAGTTGCGGGCGAGTTCCCGTACCGCCTCGACCTCGTCGTCGCTCCAAGCGGGGCGTGCCATAATCCGCGTCCTCTGTTCCGTGATCACCCGGGCCGGCCTCGTCGTGCCGGATATCCGGAACGACTGTCCCGCACTATTGGCGCATTGTCAACGAAGCGGGGGCCGGGATCGGCCGCCCGGGACGGCCCGGCTACGGCGACACCCGCCGCACTTGCCACAATGGTGGGCACGCTTGCCCAGCTCACGAAGGAATTCCCCGCTACCGATGGCCGACTCCAGCATCGACCCCCACGACCTCGCCACCTGTCTCCGTGTCCTCGACGAAGCCGGGCGACTGGACCCGGGCGATCCGGATTCGGTGACCGTCCAGCGGGCGGTGGGACGGATGTTCAAGGAGCTCAAACGACAGCGCCGGATCACCGCCCGCCAGGCCAAACTGGCCGCCGACCGCGCGGTGGTCGCCGCGACCGCCACCGGATCGCCGAACCGGATCGACGACGAGACCGCCGGGATCCCGATCAGTTCGGCGACCAGCGGCTCCAGCGCGGGCACCCTGCTGCGGCCGCGAGGGTGCTACATCTGCAAGGAGAAGTACACCCGCGTCGACGCCTTCTACCACCAGCTGTGCCCGGAATGCGCCGCGATGAGCCACCGGCGCCGCGACGCCCGCACCGATCTGACCGGCAGGCGGGCGCTACTGACCGGCGGCCGGGCCAAAATCGGCATGTACATCGCGTTGCGGTTGCTGCGCGACGGCGCGCAGACGACCATCACGACCCGCTTCCCCAACGACGCGATCCGGCGTTTCGCCGCCCAGCCCGACAGCGCCGAATGGCTGCACCGGTTGCGCATCGTCGGTATCGATCTGCGTGACCCCGCCCAGGTGGTCGCGCTGGCCGACGATATCGCGGCGCGCGGGCCGCTCGATATCCTGATCAACAACGCGGCCCAGACCGTACGCCGCTCCCCCGGTTCCTACAGCGCTCTGGCCGCCGCCGAATCCGGTCCGCTGCCCGCCGGGGAACTCCCCGAGACAGTGACCTTCGGCCAGACCACCCAGGCCCACCCGACCGCGTTGACGGCATCGCTGACGCCGGCCCTCACCGGCGCGGAAGTCGCCGAACTGGCCCTGGTGGCGGGTTCGGCGACCCCCGACCGGATCGCCCGGGGAGTGGCCATCGACGCCGGCGGGCTGGTCCCCGATCTCGCACACACCAACAGCTGGGTGCACACCGTCGGCGAGGTCGATCCCACCGAGCTCCTGGAAGTACAGCTGTGCAACTCGGTGGCACCGTTCATACTCGTCTCCCGGCTGCGTCCGGCGCTGGCCGCGGCCGCGGCCCGCCGCAAGTACGTGGTCAACGTCTCCGCCATGGAGGGACAGTTCTCCCGCGGTTACAAGGGTCCGGGGCATCCGCATACCAATATGGCCAAAGCCGCCCTCAATATGCTGACCCGCACCAGCGCCGCCGAGATGTTCGAGGCAGACGGCATTTTGATGACCGCGGTCGATACCGGTTGGATCACGGACGAGCGCCCGCACTACACCAAGATCCGGCTCGCCGACGAAGGTTTCCACGCACCGTTGGACCTGGTAGACGGTGCCGCCCGGGTGTACGACCCGGTGGTGCGCGGTGAGGCCGGTGAGGATTTGTACGGCTGTTTCCTGAAGGACTACCGCCCCTCCCCGTGGTAATTCGGATGCCGGGCACGCGCCGAGGACATACCCTGGAAGGGTGTGGTACCGGCTGCTCGCCGATCTGACCGCCGCCGTGCATATGCTGTTCATCGGCTATGTGGTGGCGGGAGGCTTCCTTGCCTGGCGATTCCCTCGCACCATCTGGGCGCACGGCCTGGCCGCGGCCTGGGGATTCGGCACGGTACTGGTCGGCTACGACTGCCCGCTCACCTACGCCGAGAACTGGGCCCGTGCCCGGGCCGGTGTCGCGGGACTGCCCTCCGAAGGCTTCATCGATCACTATCTGACGGGTGTGATCTACCCGGATAGCATGCTGGTTCAGGTGCAGATCCTGGTGGCCGCATGCGTGCTGACGTCGTGGGCGGGGCTGTGGTGGCGGTCCCGGCACCGCCCCGGCGGGATCACGGCCGGGGCGGCCGGATAACCGCCTCACCCGCACCGGTGACGGTGTGATGAAAATCGCTGTGCCGGCCGGTAACCCGGCGATCGCCGCCCGCTACGGCCAGTACGCTCGGTGCCGTGGATGTGGGCGCACGGCTGGTTCGTGACTACGAGGACGGCGCAGGTGTCGAGGAGTCGGCGCCGGTGGACTGGCCCGACCCCGGAGCACTGCTGGCCGCCACCCTGCCGGTATGGGGACTGGCCGCGGGCGCGGTCCAGGCCTTCATCGCGGCGACCGACAGGTATCGGCAGGTCACCGGCACCTCCCCGATCCGGCACCGACTCGATCCCGGGCGGATCGCCGCATCGTTCACCAGCGATCGTCTGCTGCGGGTGGACGGGGCTCCGGTCGACGCCTTCGCCGACCTCTCCGGCTTCTTCCCGACCTTCGACGGCTGGGTACGCACCCACGCCAACTATCCGCACCATCGGGCGAGTTTGCTCGCGGCACTCGAACTACCCGCCGACGCTCCCGTGGAACGCGCGGAAGCGCAGATGGCCATGATCCGCGCGGCCGATCTCGAGGAGCTCGCGGCAGCCCGCGGGGCGATCGCGGTACGGGTGCGGGACGAGACGCAGTGGCGGGCCTGCCCGCAGGCCGGCTCCGCGGCCGCCGGGCCGTTGGTGGCGGTGGTGGAACGCTCCGACCGCAGGCGCTATTCGCTCCCGATATCGGGCACGCCCTACCAGCCACTCCAGGGCGTGCGCGTACTCGATCTGACCCGGGTGATCGCGGGTCCGGTCGCCACCCGGGCACTGGCCCTGCTGGGGGCCGAGGTGCTACGGATCGACCCCCCGCATATCCCCGAGATTCCGTGGCAGTACACCGATACCTGCCAGGGCAAGAAGTCCGCACTGCTGGATCTGCGCGGCCCCGATACGCAGTGGGAGACCCTGCTGGACAGCGCCGATGTTCTGGTCACCGGCTACCGGCCGGGCGCCCTCGAGCGGCTGGGCCTGTCCGGGCGGCCGGGGCTCGTCCACGCCCGGGTGAGCGCCTGGGGGTTCACCGGGCCGTGGGCCGGGCGCCGCGGCTTCGACAGTATCGTCCAGGCGGCCACCGGGATCGCCGTTATCGAGGGTGCGTCCGCGGTACCGGGCGCCCTGCCCGCCCAGGCGCTGGATCACTCCTCGGGGTATCTGCTCGCGGCCGGGATCATCGACGCGCTCGCCGCCCGGACGAGCGACGGGCGCGGTCGCGATGTCCGGGCCTCACTGGCCCGCACCGCGACGTGGCTGCTTTCCGAACGCGGCCGCACACCCGGACACCCCGCACCCGCCGTCCCCGACCCGGGCGCGACGGTCACCCACGACCGTGTGGTCACGGCCGCACCGGCGCTGGCCGAGTTCCCGGACTACCCGAATCCGGCACCGGTCTACGGCAGCGCCGCAGCACGCTGGCCGGATACGCCCGGCGCGGGATGATCAGAGGCCGGTGGAGAGGCGCACGACCACTCGTTCCTGAGTGACCTCCTGCACCGTGAGATCCATGCCCTGCGCCGATCCGGTCTCCCCTCTGGGCACCGTGACCTCCTGTCCGGCGACGGTGAGCGTGACGAGATCCCCCTGCACACCGGTGAGCCGGACATCCACGCCGAGCACGCTGATCTGGGCATCCACGCCCCGGTCGAATGTCACCGTGCAACCACTGACCTCACATTCGCTGCTTGCACCGGGGCCGGTGACGGTGCAGGCCGAGATGCCCAGGGTGGCGGCGAACAGAATGGCGAACACGGCGAACAGCCGTCGAGCGGACATGCGCACAGTGTAGGGACTCACAGACCGGCCGGAAATGGGCCGGCGTGTCGGAAACGGTTCGCTTTCTGTCGCTTCGGCCTCTCGGCCACACTGTCGCGGGACCGTAGAGTCGGATGCGTAGCGGTGGCGATCGCGTGTCGTCACCGCTGTTTCGCGAGCGGGCAGCCCCGGTGCGCGGCCTGTCGCGCTCGCCGGTTCCCGCGCGAGCGGGCGGAAACGCCCCTGAGCTCGCCACCGGCCGGCGCCCTCCCGCGCGTCCGCCGGCGCCTATCGCCTACCCGTCCAGGTCCTGGATGCCGGATGGGTAGCGGCGTGTACGGGTGCGACAGCTGCGGCGCTGCGGGGTCGCCGTAGCGTGCACCCGTACACGCATCGGATCGGCGATCCACCCGGCGGGCGCGCGAGGTGCTGCGCGCCCACCGGGTACGCGCCGCTACGGCCCGTCCAGCCCGAACCCGGAATCCATTTCGATATCGGGATCGAGGATTCCGCACACTTTCCAGCCGTCCTCGTTCACCAGGTCATAGGTCATGGTCGAGGTGGTCTCCGTTCCCATCACCTCGACGGCGATCTCCATGGTGAAGGTCCCCGAATCACTGCCGGCGGGCACATCCACGCTCTTCAGCGTTGTCGTCGACGCCGGCAGATCGGAATCGGGAACGCCCGTGGGCTTGGTCGGATTCTCCTGCTCGTACTTGCTGATCTCGTCCATATCGGCCGCGCAGACCAGGTCCTCCGGGTCGCCCTTCTGGTCGACCCAGGCCTGTGCGACCTCCCGGGGATCGTCGTACCCGCCGCCGACGACACCGCCGCCGTCGCCGCCGAACAGGAAGAACGCTCCGGCTCCCACCGCGATCAGCACGACCGCGACACCGCCGATGATCAGCGCGATCTTGCCGCCGTTACCGCCGGACCGCGGTGGCGGGCCGCCGTATCCGCCGGGTGCACCGAATTGCTGCTGCCCCGGCGGATACGGCTGCTGCCCGTACTGCGGTTGCTGCCCCGGATAGGGGCCCTGCTGACCCGGATACGGGCCACCGGGGGGCGGCACGGGTCCGCCGGGTCGGTGATTATGCGGATTGGGCTGGTGCGGGTGACCCATCAGGACGTCCTGTTTCCTTGCGTTCGTGCACGACGCCCGATGCGACGTCGTGTCCCATACTCATTTCCCCGGGGCTTCGCGGCGTTAACCGCGACCGAAAGTCACTCTACGCACAAGCGAATCGCCTGCGCCACATAGGCGCCCGACCGGTGCCGAACACATCGAGACCGGCCGCGCGGGCAGTGCGCCGGCCCCCTCATCCGGATACTCATACCGCCACCATCGACGCGGCGATCGCCTCCGCGTTGGCCACCCGCTTGCCCCGGGCCTCGCCGGAACTGCGTTCGTAGTACTGATCGAATACCGCGGCCGCTTCCCCGGCCGTCGACGTGGCCTTGAGCCGGTTGTAGGCGCCCGATTCGCTGCCGCCCAACTCGTGCATCATGAAATCGATCTGGTTCTTCCAGCTGGTCACCCCGCCTTCGCGACCCGAGGCGAAGGCCTCCAGGTTCTCGCGGCGTCCGCCCAGCCACTGGGCCAGGCCGATGGCGCCTTCGTTCGGGTTGTAGGCGCCGGTATCGAATCCGGATTCGACCTGCAGATTTCCCAGGATCCCCGCGGCCTGTTCCGGTGTGAGGTGATATTTCTCGATCAGGTACCGGTACATGTCCTGAACGGTGGCCTTCTCACCTTCTCCGATGGGCTCGGCCGAGGCATCACTGTAGGCGCTGCCGGTGTCGGTGAGCCCGGGGAAATACGGTGATCCACCTCCCGAACCGCCGCCACCCCCGTTGGACCATTGCCCCGGCACCTCCTGGGACCTACCTTCCAGCGCCGCGTAGGCCACCCAGACCTTGTTCACCACATCACCGATGGCCTTGTCGATGGCGTCGACGGCGTCGATCTGCCGAGAAGGTGTCGGATCGTCGGGAACACTACGGGTGATCTCCATGACCGAATCGCGGAGTTCCTCGAATTCGCCGGTGACCAGATTGGAGTCATCGGCGGCGCGTGCGGCGAGAAACCCGACCTTGTCGTCGAGCGCGTACCAGTCCTCCTGGAACTGGTCGACCTGCCCCTCCTTGACCTTGTACTTCTCCTCCAGGTCGCTGGTCCCCGGGCGGTCCTTGGCCTTCTTCACCAACTCTCCGGGGGTGAGGGTCGCCGCCGACTTGTTCCCGAGCCCGGCCTCCAGCGCCTTCAGTACGTCCTCTGTATAGGCGATATAGGGGTTCAGAATCGGAGCGTTGCGCGGACGATGGAGCGTCCAGTCCTCCTTGGGGGCCATGCTCAACCTTCCTCACCCGATACCGTCACCTGCATAACAGAATTCCATTACCCGCCCGCGCGCCACCCTCCCGCTGGTGAGAATGGTTCCCCGGTCGGCGACGAGTTTTCAGGCTTTCGGTATAGCGGGGTTTCTTTCGCTACCGGAATCGCGGCGGTTTGCCACCATCGAAGCCGTGCTCGACTCTCTTCCCATCACGGTGGGCCGTTTCGCGAAATCTGTTCGCCGGGCGGTGTTCGTGGTTATCGCGCTGGTTCTCATGGCCGCGGCCGCCGCACCCGCCCCGGCGGCGCCCTCGACGGTGGCGCCGGTTCCGTCCGCCGGCTGCGCAACGCCGCGCCCGGCACCCGGGCCGGAGCCGGCGCTCTTCACGGCCCGCGGCCTGACGGGCATCTACCTGCGCGATATCCCGGCAGACACGAACCGGCCCCTGCCCGTTGTCCTGGATCTGCACGGATATCTGGAACCCGTCTTCATCCAGCACGCCGGCACCGGATTGGGCGACTACGGCCGCGCGCAGGGATTCATCACGATCACTCCGCAGCTGCTCCGGCCGGGACTGCCCCGCTGGGATTTCGACCGCGGTTCCGCCGATATCGGCTACTTGGCGGATCTGCTGACCGAGATGGAATCGACCCTGTGCGTCGATACCCGGCGGATCTACGCGACCGGCCTGTCCATGGGTGGTTTCACGACCTCGTCGCTGGGCTGTCAACTGGCCGACCGGCTCGCGGCCATCGCGCCGGTGGCCGGGCTCTCCGATTTCGCGTGGTGCGAACCCGCGCGGCCTGTTCCCGTGATCGCCTTCCACGGCACCGCCGATCCCATCGTCGCCTACGAGGGCGGTACGGGACCGAACGCGCGGCTGCTGCCGTCGCCGGACGGTTCCGGTTCGGCGGACCCACAGCACGACCGCCCGGATGTGGAGGGGCCCGGACCGCAATCGATCAGCGATAACGCCGCCGCGTGGGCACGGCGCAACGGTTGCACGACCGAACCGGCCGAGCAGCGCATCGCCGGCGATATCGTGCTGGCCACCTATCCGTGCCCCGAAGGGGCCGAGGTCCAGCTGTGGAAGGTCCTCGGCGGCGGGCACATCTGGTTCGGCACCCCGTCGGAGATCTTCCCGGCGGCGCTGGTCGGCAGCGATACCGACTCGATCAGCGCCACCACGATCATCTGGGATTTCTTCCGGGCGCACCCTATACGGAGCTGACCGGACCTCCACGGTGCAGGGCCGCGATACGGGTTGCGGCCCGGTCGTATTCGGCGACGAGGCGATCCACCACGACGGCGGCGGGCCGGATCTCGTCCACCGCGCCGATACCGTGGCCGGCGCCCCAGATATCGCGCCAGGCCTTGGCCTCCGAGGTGCCGGGGTCCAGGAATTCCAGCGAACCGGTACCGCCACCGGGCACCACCAGATTGTCGGGATCCAGGCCCGCGGCCGTAATGCTGGGACGTAGGTAGTTGCCTCGCACGCCGGTGAAGAAATCGGTGAACACGATATCCCCGGCCGTTCCGGTGACGATCATCTTCTTGTACTCCGGGACCGCGTTCGCCTCGTCGGTGGCGATGAACAGCGATCCGATGTAGGCGAAATCGGCCCCGGCCGCCAGGGCCGCCAGCACGCTGTCGCCGTGGGCGATCGCGCCCGACAGTGCCAGCGGCCCGTCGAACCACTCCCGGATCTCGCGCACCAGCGCGAACGGCGAGACGACACCGCCGTGACCACCGGCACCCGCCGCTACCGCGATCAGCCCGTCCGCGCCCTTCTCGACCGCCTTGCGCGCGAAGGTGTCACTGATGACATCGTGCAGGACCACACCTCCGTAGGCGTGGATCCGCTCGTTCACATCGGCACGCGCGCCGAGCGAGGTGATGACGATCGGAACCTCGAACTCTTCCAGGATCGCCAGATCCTCGAGCAACCGTCCGTTGGTCTTGTGCACGATCAGGTTCACCGCGAAGGGCGCGGATCCCGGGGCGGCGGCGAGTTCCGTGGTGACCCGGGTCAGCCAGTCCCGCAGCTGGCCGGTGGTGCGGGCGTTCAGAGCGGGGAAGGAGCCGATGACGCCCGCCTTCGCCTGCGCCAGGACCAGTTCGGGGCCGGACACGATGAACATGGGGGCGGCGATGACGGGCAGGCGCAGGTCGGCGCGCAGGATGGCGGGAAGTCGCTCGGTCACACAGCCGACATTAACAGCGGGCGGGTGCCATCAGTTGCCGATCCGGTGTGGGATCGGCCACGGGAACACCCGGAGCCGGGGCGCCGGGCCTATTTCCGGGGCAGCCCGAGGACCAGCGTCGCGATCGTATTCAACTGGATCTCCAGCGTCCCGCCGCCGATCACCCAGGTGGGGATATCGAGTTCGTGATGTACCGGTTCGGAGATCGCCTCCCCGAGTGCCGCCGCCGGGCCGATGAGATCGATGGCGGCCGCGGCCGCGTCGGTATGCAGCATCGAGGCAGCCGCTTTCGCGATACTCGTCGCGGGACCCACCGGATGCCCGTCGAGCCGCCGGATCGTCTCGCGCAGGTTCATCGCCGAGATGGCCGCGCCGCGAGCGCTGATCCGGCCGAGGGCGCGCACCGCGTCGTCGCGGGTGCCCGTGTACTCCTGCCGTTCGATGATGCCGCGCAGCCGTGCGTTATGACCCGGATCCCGCACGCCGCCGATGAAAAGCCGCTCCTGGGCCAGGGTTTCCAGGGTCAGCGCCCAGCCCTGGCCCGGCTCGCCCAGGACCATCGAATCGGGTACGAAGGCGTTGTCGAAGAAGACCTCGTTGAATTCGGCGTCGCCGCTGGCCTGGGTGATGGGCCGGACCTGCACTCCGGGCCCGTGCATATCGACCAGAAACATGGTCAGGCCGCGATGCCGTTGCGCGTCCGGATCGGTGCGGGCGAGCAGCAGTCCCCAGTGGGAGCGGTGCGCCAGTGTGGTCCAGATCTTCTGGCCGGCGAGTTCCCAGCCACCGTCGACCCGGGTGGCGCGCAGGCTCAGCGACGCGACATCGGATCCGGCCTCCGGTTCGCTGAACAGCTGGCACCAGATCTCCTCCCCGCGCAGCGCGGGCGCGGCCAGCCGGGCCAGCTGGTCGGGAGTACCGCGCTGGAGCACGATCGGCACCACCCACTGCCCGATCCCCATGGACGGGGCGGAGATACCGTGCCGGTCGTATTCGTCCTGCAGGATCAGCTGTTCCAGCGGCCCCGCCTCGATTCCGTAGGGCCGGGCCATCGGCGGGGACACCAGGCCGCTGTCGGCCAGCAGGGTCCGGCGCGGACCGGTGTTCACCGAATCGTGGTCACCGATGGTCGAAGGGTCCGGATTGTCCAGGTCGCCGGCCCGGTCCAGGATCTCCGACACCCATTCGCGAAAGGTCGAATCGTCTTCCGGGAGTGGTACGGCGAAGTTGCGTGGCCCGCCCAGAGCCGCTTCACCCAGCCGCTGTTCCCAGGTCCCCACCGGACCGGCGAGCCCGGCCAGGGAAATGGCCCGGCGCCAGTAGAGGTGCAGATCGTGTTCCCAGGTGAATCCGATGGCGCCGTGCAGCCCGAGGCATTCCACGGCCGCGTGGACCGCGTTGCCCAAGGTGGCGAGTGCCGCCCCCGCCACCGCGTGGAGGCGCTGGCGGGGTTCGTCACCCAATCCGCGCACCGCGTCCCATGCCGCCGCGGTGGCGAGCTCGCTGGTGATCAGCAACTGGGCGGTGCGGTGCTGTACCGCCTGGAACGCGCCGATGGGCCGGCCGAACTGTGTGCGGGACTTCACGTATGCGGTGGCGGTATCCGAGCACCAGCGGATGACCCCGGCGGCCTCCACCGCGGCCAGCGCCACCGCCAGCGCGGAAACCAGGTCGGTATCGAGGTCGACGGGTGCCGCCCCGGCGACCTCGCGCAACCGGACGGCGCCGATATCGCGTCCGAGATCGGCCGCCTCCCGCACGTCGACATCCACACCGGCCGCCGCGCGGTCCACCACGAACCACTGCGTCCGGGTGTCCGTGGCGGCGGCCACCAGGAACAGTTCGGCGGCGACCGCGCCGAGGACGATATCGGCCGAACCGGTCAGCACCGGGTTCGCGGGGTCGCCCCCGGCGGCGATCCCGTGCTCCGGCAGGATCACCGCGGCGGCGGCACCCGCGGTGAGGCGCCGCAGCACGGAGTCGATCGGCTCCGCACCCGCGGCCGTGGCGAGTGCTGCACCGGCGATCACTGTGGGCAGTAACGGGCCCGGCAGCAGCGCACGCCCCGATTCCGCGAGCACCACCGCGAGGTCGTCCAAGGTGCCGCCCTGCCCGCCGATATCTTCGGGCAGATGGATACCGGGCAGCCCGAGCGCCACCAGGTCGGGCCAGAAGGCGGGTAGCACGCCCTGTTTCAGGTCCTCGGCGTATTTGCGCGTGTATTCGCGGCCGGCGTGGCGGGCGGCGAAGCCCGCGACGGTATCGGCCAGCGCCGCCTGGTCTGCGGTCAGGGCAACAGGCACGGTTCTCATTCCGGTCGGGGGCTCGGTCGGTCCCGGGCCATGGCCCGGGACCTCCAGATTAGAACACGTTCTACACCGGGCGCCGGTATTCCGGAATCCTCGCGCCCGGGCCCCGGACGGCCGCGCCCGGCTCAGATGAGCGTGCCGACATCCTGTGCCACCAGGTTGTCCAGGGCGCGTTCGGCCACCGCCGCGATGGTCATCGAAGGGTTGCAGGCGGCGGCATTGCCCGGTAGCAGCGCTCCGTCCAGAACATAGAGGCCGCGCTGTCCCATGACCCGGCCGTCGAGATCGCAGACCGAGCCCATACACGCGCCGCCGAGCGGATGCCAGGTCGAGGGGAACGCCTTGTTGGTATCGCCCACCACCGAGGCCGCGCCCGCCACCTTGTGCACCGTCTTCTCGATATGGCCGTACTGGATGGCCGCGTCGCCGTCCGCCGGCCACGACAACCGGGCCGTTTCGGCAGCCGAATCGTAGACGAACCGGCCGCGGGCCTCGCTCACGCCGTAACCGACCAGCATCGTGGTACGCGCGTCCATCCCCAGCGGCGGAATCGAGGCCTGGATCACCGTATGCGCGGTCGCGGGATCGTCCCAGTTGAGACTGCCGTAGACGACGGGCCCGCCTTGCTCCGGCCCGAAATCCTCGGTCGGGTTCGTCCAGGTGTAGATGCGGTCGGCGTTGGTGCCCCAGCCGGTACCCAAGGCATCGGGCATATCCGGGACCAGCCCCTTACCCGCGGCCCGCATGAGCAACCGGGTGGTGTTGAGGCTGCCGGCCGCCATGATCAGCGCGCCGGTCGTGAGGATCTTCCGCTCCAGGATCCGCGCGGATTCGTCGGTCCGGTCGGCGTGCACGATCCAGCGCCCGCCGGGACCCCGCTCGATATCGGTCACATTGTGCATCACCTGGACATCGACCAGCCCGGTCGCCTCGGCCTCGGCGACGTAGGTGACATCCACCGAATGCTTACCGCCGTTGTTGACGCCGAACGCGCCCGCGCCGTTGGAATAGGAGGCCTTCATCTCGCCGCGGGTTTCGGCCAGCGCGTAGTTCCAGTCGATCGGCATCGGAATCTTCGATACCGGCAGCCCGGCGGCCTCGGCATTTCGCGCGAATACCCGCGCCGCCTTGTAGTTCGGGTGCGCGATCAAGTCGTCCGGCGCCACCGCCAGCCGCAGCATCGACGCGACACGCGGGTAATGGACGCGGTCCATTACCCGCCAGTCCAGTTCCGCCGGGAAATGGGTGTTGAACACCGCTTCGGACGGCTGCAGCGACATGCCCTGATAGAGCAGCGAACCGCCGCCCAGCCCCGCCGCGCACAGCGCGGTCATATTGTCGCCGACCACCGCGTCCAGCAGTCCGGTGTAGGGCTCGAGCGAAACCGGCCTCCCCAGGACCTGGGGCGCGGACCCGTACCAGAGTAGTCGTTTATCGGGGTCGAGCGGATTGCCGAAGGTGTTCGCGTCGGGTCCGGTGGCCCAGCGCTTTCCGCGTTCGAGTAGCAGCACGGGCACACCGGCCTGCGCGAGCCGCAGGGCCGCGATACCGCCGCCGAAGCCGGAGCCCACCACGATCACCCGATGTTCCTCGCGTACCACCGGGGTTCGCCGGCGCGGGGCCCGCGCGCCGCTGTCCGCCGTGGCGACCGCCGCACCGGTCAGTGAGATACCGGCCGCCGCCGCGGCACCTCCCAGGAACGTGCGCCGTGAGAATGCGGACAAGAGCGACCTCCGAACAGCCGTGCACACGACTCCGCGCAGGCGCGCCGCCGCTACCTCGCCCCGGACGCAGCGGCCGGGTAGCCGACAAGCGGAGTGCCCGCGAAGGTTTCGCGGGCGGGCTCAAAAGTAGATACGTGTCACAGCCGGTGTCAAGAACCTATCGGTCGATTGCCCAACTGTGCCCAACGGTCACCGCCATCTCCTATCACACCAGCTCAGAACGTTGTTCAGCGAGGCTGGAATGTGATATGGACACATGTCCATCGCAGGTGGGAGGAGGTTCCGCGCAGTCAGCCGGCGGCTTCGAGTTCCGCCTTCAACCGGTCGAGGGTGCGCCGGATATTGCCTTTCTGGAACTCGGCGAAACCCCGCTTTCCGGTGGCGATCCGGTCGAACCACAGCGCCGGGGTATCCGGCCAGGTGGTGCGGTCGTCGTACCACGTCTCGGTGATGCGGGTTCCACCGGCGACGGGCTCGAACTCGTATTCCCAGGTTGCCACGGCAACCGGCAGCACCGGCTTCCACAGCCCCCAGCGTCGTACCTCGAACCGGAACAGGCTCGGCCGCGTCGCCTCGGTCACCGTGCACTCGGTATGCCAGCGCATCGGGCCCCGGCGATTGGCCCCCACGAACGTCATTCCCGGATGGGCCGCCACACCGGGCTCGGCCACCACCGCGCCGGTGTTCTCCGGACTCCACCGGCCCATCTGCGTTACATCGCTCACCGCGTCGTAGGCGGCTTCCGGCCCGACCGCCACCACGACGCTGTCGGACACCCGAGTGGTCCGGCTGATGTTCACCACGGCTGTAACTCCTTACCGATGCCGTATTTCATGAGCGGGACGATCGTGCCCCGGATGAACGCCCGCGCCGTGTCCTCGTCGTCGAAATTCACACCGGCGGTCGGGGTGAGCATCAGCGAATGCGCCATCCTGGCAACCAGTTCGGCGACCGGACGCGGGTCGTAACGGGCCAGCAGGCCCTGCTCTTGCGCGGTCCGCAGGACGCCACCGATGTACTCGATGCCCTGCGATACCAGTTCCTCACCGCGCACCGTGTAGAAGCCGAGCGCTTCCTCCGGCGCCACCGCCAGCAGCTGGGTCACCAGCGGGTGGGTCCGGGTCAGCCGCAGCACGAAGTAGACGGTCTCCTCGATCTGGGCCTCGACCCCGGAGGTGCCGGCCGCGATCGCGGAGGCCTCCGCGAGCACCCGGCCGATCTCCCGGTACAGCGCCGCCTCGATGAGGTTGTCCTTGCCCGAGAATCGGCGGTAGATCGTCACCCGGTTGATCCCGCATCGGCGCGCGATATCGTCCAGACTGCTGCGCCGGATGCCGACCTGCAGGATCCGGGCCAACGTCGCGTCGAGGATGCGTTCGTCGACTTCGTCATAGGTGCGGACCATATGGCCGGAGTATAGACCGGGCAGAAGGAGGTCACCCCTGGTCATCGGCGGCGGTATGAGCGAGCAGGGCGGCCACCGCTCGTTCCGCGCTCTGCGCCGCGCTCTCCATCGTCGCCGACCAGTCGGTGCGGGTCCAATCCCCCGCCAGCATCAGGGTGGGCACCGAGGTCCGCTGATCGGGGCGCAGGCCGTCGGTGCCCAGCACCTGGGAGAAAGTGGCCTTGGGCATTTTCACGACATGCGCGTGCACCACATTCGCTTCGGCCGCTTCGGGATAGTAGCGCCGGATGAGCGCGACCTGCTCCTCGATGATCTCGTCGTTGCTCTTGTGGATCTGCTCGTAGGCGCCGCTGGTGGTGAGGCAGTAGAGCCACGCGCCGTCCGGGTCCCGGCCGTGCATCCGCTGCCGGTCGAAGACCTCGTCGATCACCCCGGTTCCGCCGATCAGCGCCTCCATGGCCGATTCGGTGGCCAGCGGGCGATCCAGATAGAGGTTGGTGCTGACGATGGGCGTCACATGCAATTTATCGGCCGCGGCATAGATCTCGGCGTGTTCGGGAAGGTCGTCGAGCAGCCCGTGGATACCGGTATTGGGCACCGCGCACACCACCGCGCCGGCCGGGATCTCGGTACCGTCGTCGAGCACCACACCGGTGACCACGCCGTCGGTCACGACGATCCGGCGGGCCACCGTCCGGAAGCGCACGTCCACGCCGTACTTCTCGAAAACCCGTTCCGCACCGGTGATGTAGAGCGTATCCAGATCCACGGTCGGATAGCCGATCGTGACTCCGGTGCGGTCACGGAAGCCGATGCGGATACCGGTGGCGAGCACATCAGCGAAGATCTTGGCGGATTCCCGGTCGACCGGTTCGGCCGCGATGCCGAGCGCCAGCCAATCCCAGAGCGCCTCCCGGGCTTTCGCCGGCATCCCGACCCGGCGGAACCACTGATCGGTGGTGAGATCGGCCAGGTCGGCGGGCTGGAACAGCGCCTCACGCCCCAGCCGCGCGGTGGCACGCAGCGCGCGCAGCCGATCGACCGGACCGGCGTCGGGGTGGGCGCCGAGCAGCGTCCGCAGCGCCCCGAACCCCCTGGTGTACAACGGCACCGCGCGGCCGCCCGGCCAGCGCAGCGTGCCCCCGCCCGGGAACTCCACGTATTCACGGGTCCCCACACTCTCCAGGTACCGGAACAGGCTGCGGTAGCCACTGGCCACGACATGCTGGCCGTTATCGGGGAGATCGCCGACCTCCGGCACCCGCATCGCCTGGGTCCGCCCGCCCAACCGGGCGCGCCGTTCCAGCACCGTCACCTGTTTACCGGCTTCCGCCAGCCATACCGCGGCGGCGAGCCCGGCCAGGCCGCCCCCGATCACAACGTACCGGCGCGGATCGTTCGACGGCCGCGCCCCGGCCTTCTGGGCATCCATTGACACAATGTAACGCATTCCATACATTCGTTTCATGGGCTTCGAAGACAACGGTGTTCCCGTTCCCACCCGCCACCCCGACGCCCCGGTCAAAGTGCCCGGGTTGCGGCCCTTCGCGATGCTCATGGGCATCGGGGCCCCGGACGCCGATCAGTGGGCGGCCATGGGCGCCTCGCTCCTCGTCGGCGACGAACCGATGGACGCGCTGGTCGGCTGGATGATCGATACGGGGATGGCCGCGACCCGGCCACTGTTCGAGCGCGCCCTGCGTTCCGGAATCGACACGGTCCCCGAAGCCCCGGCACCGCTGCGAGATTTCTTCACCGCGGTGGAGACCACGCCGGACTGGGTGGACCCGGACCTGGTCGCGCACGGCGAACAGGTTCTGCGCCGGGGCGGCTACGACGGCCTCTACCTGGCGCGGGATGTTTCGTTCCTGGGCGGGTACCTCGCCTCGGGATTCAACAAGACCCTGTTGCGCACCGGCGCGCTGGAGAAAGGCCCGGCCCAGCGCTTCGCCGAGACCATGCAGTGGGCGCTGGACGTCCAGAACGGTATGGAGAAATTCGGGCCCGGCTACCGGTCCACGCTGCACGTCCGTTTCGTCCATTCCCTGGTCCGCCGGCATGTGGCCGCGATGCCCGATTGGGACGGCGGCGCCTGGGGACTGCCGATCAATCAGACCGATATGGCCGCGACCCTGGTGGGCGCGCTCATCGCACCGTTCATCGGCGGTATGGCGATGGGCATCCTGCCCTCCCACACCGACCGGGAGGCCGCCGCGCATCTGGCCCGGTACGTGGGCTGGCTGATGGGCGTCGGCGACGAATGGCTGCCCACCGGCTTCCGGGACAGCGTCCGGATCCTGTACCACTGCATGTCGTCGATCACCAACCCGGACGAAACCACCAAGCGTCTCGCCGTGCCCATGGCCGACGATCCCCTCACCTGGAACTATCCGAATCTGCCGTGGTTACGCGGCCGCATCGCCCGCGCCCAGCACCTGTCGATCGCGAGTATGTATCTCGGCCCGGCGGCCATGCGCCGGCTCGGGCTGCCGCCGTATATGCCGCCCTGGTACCCGCTGATGCGGATGCCGGTCAATCTGGTTCGCAGCGCGGCGGTCCGGATCAGCCCGGCCGCCCGGCGTCTCGCCGAGGAGCGCGGGATCCGGGAACAAGAGGCCTTCAAACGACTCCTGGTCGGCAGCGGGCCCGCCGAGGTCGGGCGCTCGGCGCATCACCTCCAGCAGACGGCATAGCCCGGTACCGGGTATCGCGCAGGGATTCCCACCCCGATCTGACAGCACCCGCCCTCACACGGCACACTCGGCGGTGCACGAGGAGGTGTCGATATGTCGGACCGGCCGATCCGCCTGGCCAACTTCTCCGGATATCTCGGCGACCGGTTCACCGCGGTGGACGAGGTTCTCGCCGGTGACCCGGTGGATGTCCTGGTGGGCGACTACCTGGCGGAGATCACGCTGGCCGCACTGGCGGCACGGCACCACGCCGACCCCACGCGCGGGTACGTCGAATACTTCGTCGATCAGCTCCGTCCCCACCTGAGGACGATCGCGGACCGCGGGCTCAAAGTGGTCACCAATGCCGGCGGTTTCCATCCCGCCGGCCTGGCCGCCCGGCTGCGCGACGAGAGCGCGGCCGCGGGAGCGGGACTTCGAATCGCCTATATCGAGGGCGACAACATCGTGGCCGGACTGGCGGACCTGCAGGCGCGCGGACACCGGTTCGACAACCTCGACACCGGGAAACCGCTGTCGTCCTGGCCGGTCCGGCCCATCGCCGCCAATGCCTATCTGGGCGGCCGGGGTATCGCCCGGGCACTGGCGGGCGGCGCCGATATCGTCGTCTGTGGCCGGGTCACCGATGCCTCATTGACCGCGGGTCCCGCCGCCTGGTGGCACGACTGGCGGCCCGACGATTGGAACGCCTGGGCCGGGGCCGTCCTGGCCGGGCACATCATCGAATGCGGACCGCAGGCGGTCGGCGGCAACTTCTCCGGTTTCGCGGATATCGAGAATATGCTCGCACCCGGATTCCCGGTCGCCGAGATCGCCGCCGACGGCAGTTGTGTGATCACCAAACACAGCGGCGACGACGGAGCGGTGACGGTGGATACCGTGACCGCTCAACTGGTGTACGAGATCCAGGGACCGCGGTATCCGAATCCGGATGTCACGGTGCATCTCGACGCGGTCCGGCTCACCGAGACCGGACCGGACCGGGTGCGCGTCACCGGTGTCACCGGCTCACCGCCGCCACCCACCACCAAGGTCGCGATCTTCGGACAGACCGGATATCAGCAGGTCAACACCGTTTACGTCACCGCTCCCGATATCGCGGGCAAAGTCGACCTGCTGCGCCGCCAGCTCGCGCGCGTCACCCCGGACGGGGTCGAACTGCATCTCACCACCATCGGCACCCCGGCCCCCGACCCGGAGACCCAGTGGGACGCGACCGTCGCGGTCCGGATCCTGGCCACCGCTGCCGATCCCGAAGCGCTGGCCCGGCTGGCACCGGCCCGGACCCTGGGCAGCCTCTACCTGCAGAGCTATCCCGGTTTCTTCACCGATGTCGCCGGCGCCCAGCAGACCCGGCCGAAGCCCCGGATCGAGTACTGGCCGGGCGTGCTCGCGATGGACGCGGTCGGGCATCGGGCCGTACTCGACGATCTCGTATTCGATATCGCACCCGCCCCGGCGACAGCGGTCCCCGAACCGGTCCCCCACCTCGAACCCACCGGACTCCCCACAGCCGGTCCGGCGCGCCGGGTGCCGCTCGGATTGCTGGCCTATGCCCGCAGCGGCGACAAGGGCGGTAACTGCAATGTCGGACTCTGGACGCCCTTTCCGGCCGCCTGGCCGTGGCTGCGGCGATTCCTGTCCACCGACGAGATCCGCCGGCTCATGCCCGAGGCGAAGGACCTGGATATCGTCCGGCACGAATTCCCGGAGCTGCGCGCCGTGCATTTCGTCTTCCGCGGGCTGCTGGGCACCGGCGGCTCGGCGAACGACCGGGTCGACCAGGTCGGCAAGGCGGTCGGCGAATACCTGCGGGCCAAACATGTACCTATCCCCGAAACCCTGCTCGGCACCCGGACGGACCGATGACACTCACCGACCGTCTCACCGCGGCGGCGGGTCCACGTCTCGCTGACCCGGGTGGCCCTGCGGATCCTGTCGCCGGGCATCTTCGACCGCGACTACGCGCATGCCGTCGCGGGCAGCGGCGACCGGCACCGCTACCTCGATCCGGAAACCTTCACCGCCGATACGCCGCTGGGCCGGTACCAGGGCGTCACCGAGCAGGTGCGGATGTCGCGGACGCCCGGGCGCTATCGCACGATTCTGGTGCCGCGCGGCGCCGGCGCGCCCGAATGGCTGCCCCGGTGATCCGAAACCTGTTGTGCCACCCGGGTTGTGCTGCGAGGATCGCTGTTCGTGGATGAATACCGGGTACTGGTCGACAGGATTCGCGGCACGCTGGTCGGCGGCGCGATCGGCGATGCCCTCGGGTGGCCCATCGAATTCCGGTCGCTGACCGATATCCGCAACGGCTACGGGGACACCGGGATCACCGGGTTCCTGCCCGGTCCCGACCCCGCCGCCCCGCAGCAGGTCACCGACGACACCCAGATGACGCTGTTCACCGCCGAGGGGTTGCTGCGCTGCCCGCCCGGCAACGACCCGGTTCCGGTGCTGCGGCGGGCCTATCTGCGCTGGCTGGACACCCAGCAGCGGCCACTGCCGCCCGAACGACCCGACGGCTGGCTGGCCGGCCTGCCATTCCTGTACGCGGTGCGGGCGCCGGGCAACGCCTGTATGAGCGGGCTGCGCCGGCAGGCCGACGCCTATCGGGCGCCACGGCCTTTCGGGGAACCCGGGCCGGTGAACGCCGGGTCCAAGGGCTGCGGCACGGTGATGCGTTCGGCGCCTTTCGGTCTCGTGGCGGCCGGCACCCGGGGCGCTTTCGAGACCGCGGCGCGGTGCGCACAGCTCACCCACGGTCACCCCACCGGTTATGTGGCCGCCGGGGCACTGGCCGCGCTGATCGACCGCCTCGTCGCCGGAGACACCCTCGACGGCGCGCTGGCCGTTACCGAGGAGAGGCTCGGCGCGGTGCCCGGCGCCCGGGAAACGATCGACGCGCTCGCCTTGGCGCGTGCGCAGGCGGATGCCGGTCCGGCCACACCCGAGCGGGTGGAACTGGTGGGCCAGGGCTGGATCGCCGAGGAATGTCTCGCCGTCGCCGTGTACTGCGCGATGTACGCGGAGCGAACCGGCGATATCCGGGGCGCGTTACTGCTCGCGGTGAACCATTCCGGCGATTCCGATTCCACCGGCGCCGTCGCGGGCAATCTCCTCGGCGCCCGGCACGGGCTCGCCGCGCTCCCGGCGGAGTGGGTGGCCCCGGTGGAAGGCCGGGATATCGCGATCCAGGTGGCCGACGATCTCGCGGTGGGTTTCCACTACGGGCAGCGGGACCGCCTCGGCGGCCGTTACCCACTCGACCTCGCGCCCGGGACCGAATCCGGCCCGGCACTATCAACGACGCTTCCGTGAAAGATGCGTCCGGGCCCGCCCGGCCGCTATAACGTAGGCCGGGTTATGTCCGGCGCGATGCCGGGCCCCGCAGGACCGAGAAGGACGGGAATATGGAGATTCAGGGATCACGGGCCATTGTCGTCGGCGGCGCCTCCGGGATGGGACGTGCGAGCGCCGAGGCCCTGGCCGCACGCGGCGCCGAAGTCGCCATCGTCGACCGGACGGCCGCCGAGGGCACCAAGGTCGCGGCCGATCTGGGTGGTTCCTTCTTCGAGGCCGATGTCACCGATCACGCCGCCGTGGAGTCGGTCCTCGCCGCGGCGGTCGCGGAACTGGGCGGCCTGGATATCGCCGTCAACACGGCCGGCGGTGGAATCGCCAAGCGCACACTGTCCAAGGACGGCCCGCACGATCTGGAGTCGTTCACCAACATCATCAATCTCAATCTCATCGCCACCTTCAACCTCAACCGGCTACAGGCGTGGCATATGAGCAAAGGTGAGCCCAACGCCGACGGGGAACGCGGCGTGATCGTCAACACCGCCTCCATCGCCGCGTTCGAAGGCCAGATCGGACAGGTCGCCTATACCGCGGCGAAGGCCGGGATCGCCGGCATGGCGCTGACCATGGCCCGCGACCTGGGTTCGGTGGGTGTGCGGGTGCTGGCCATCGCGCCGTCGCTGTTCGATACCGGAATCCTGGCGGGCGTGCCCGAGGAGATGGTGACCCCGCTGGTCGCCGGCAACGCCTTCCCGAAGCGGATGGGCCGGCCGGAGGAGTACGCCAAACTCGCCTGCGCGATCGTCGACAACGCGATGCTCAACGGGCAGTGCCTGCGACTCGACGCCGGGATGCGATTCGCGCCCAAGTGACCCGCGCCCCCGCCGCGCATCCGGTGCACGCGCCGGCGGCGCGGCGGGGCCACCGGCGCGCGCGTGGGCGCCGCCGACCATAATGGGCTCGACGGTAGTCCCGAACTCCGCGGCTCGTGGCCGCACTTCGCACCACTGGAGGTGGCCATGACGCTGGAAGCCGTGCGGCCCGCGGAATCGATCGCCGACCGGATCGGACTCGAACGCCTCGCGGACTTGCGGTTTCGCGGGCGTATCCACCCGGGCCCACCGCAGCGCAGCTACGGCGGGGAGGTCGCGGGCCAGGCCGTGCTGGCCGCCGGTCTCACCGCGCCCGCCGACCGTCCCATCCATTCCGCACAGACCTATTTCCTGTTGCCCGGTGACACCACGGTTCCCACCGATTTCCTGGTGGAGCCGGTGCGCGACGGCGGTTCCTTCTCGACCCGCCGGGTGGAGGCCGTTCAGAACGACCGCGTGATCTTCACGATGCTCGCGTCCTTCCACCGGTCAGAGGAGGGACTGGCCCATCAGGTCGCGACGCTCGATACCCCCGCACCCGAAGACGTGCCCGATCTCGCGGAAGTGTTCGCCGGCCATCCGGACGCGCTCCAGTGGACCAGCCACTTCCTCGACGCGCTCGGGATCGATGCCCGTTTTCCCGACCCACCGGCCCGGGCGCACGCCATGCGCGGCGAAGCGTCCTCGCCCCGGCAGCGCGTCTGGCTGCGAACCCGGCAGCCGGTGCCCGACGCCGGGCTCGAACAAGCGGCCTGCCTGATGTATCTCAGCGATCTGCTGTTGCTCTCGGCGGCCACCGGCCCGCACGGCGAGGCGCTCGAGCGGGTGGAGTTGCAGGTGGCCACCATCAACCATTCGATCTGGTTCCATGCGCCGATCCGCGTGGACGAGTGGTTCCTGCACGATCAGTACGGCCGCTGGGCCGGCGGCGGCCGGGGGCTCGCGCACGGCGAAGTCCTGGATCGATCCGGACGACTCTGCGCCACCACCGTGCAGGAGGGCCTGATCCGGCCGCGCGGGCCGCGGTGACCGGATGATTCCGGCCGGTCCGGTCAGGGGGTTTCGCCGCCGGCTTCCGTCGCCACCGCGTCACCGGACACCGGCGCGGCCGGCCGTGGCGGTTCGGCGCCGAGACCGAAGGTCACACCGGTCAGTTCCTCGGCGATCTCCCACAACCGCCGGCCCGCCTCGGGATCGGACGCACCGGGCGGCGTATCGAGTAGCTCGGGCGGGCCCACCAGGCCCCACCGCTTCTCGGGACCGTAGAACCCCGCGCCCCGGACCTCGGGGTCCAGCGCCGCCCGCAGAATCGACTGCGCACCGGCCTCGGGCGTCTGGGTGACCAGACGGGCCAGCGTCATCACGATATCGCTGTAGGCGATCCGCACCAGCAGGCTCTGGTCCCGCAGAATCGTGGAGCGCACCCCGCCGGGGTGCGCTCCCACCGACAGCGCCCGCGAACCGGCGGCGGCCAGTCTGCGTTGCAGTTCGACCATGAAGGTCATGGTCGCGGTTTTCGAGCGCGAGTAGGTGACCAGCCGGCCGAAGCTGTGTTCGGATTGCAGATCGTCGAAATCCAGTGCCGCGCTCCGCCGCCCGTGACTCATACTGCCCACGCCGACGATCCGCCCGGCCGGAGCGGCGGTGATCAGATCCGCCAGCCGGGCACTCAGTGCGAAATGGCCCAGGAAATTGATCCCGAAATCGCTTTCGAAGCCATCCACGGTGAGTGTCCGCGTACCGGCCACCACACCCGCGTTGTTGACCAGCAGGTCGATCGCGGGCAGATCGTCGTGCAGACGGCGCGCGCAGTCGGCGACCGAACCCAGATCTCCGATATCGACGTGGACCGTCCGGATATCCGAACCCGGCTCGGAATTCTCGATATCGGCTTTCGCCACCGCGGCGGCGGCGTCGTTGCGGCAGGCCAGTACGACCGTCGCCCCCCGGCGTGCCAGGCCGCGGGCCACTTCCAATCCGATCCCGGTGTTCGCACCTGTCACCACTGCGGTGCGGCCCGACTGATCGGGTGCGTCCGCCACTGTCCACGGTTTATTCGACGAGCTCACGGCACCTATCCAGTTCCAGCACGGTCTACGCCGCCCCTCGTGGAGAACGTCCGGGGGCGGCCGGTCCAGCGAAAAGTATAGGACAGTTCTCTCGCTGAGAGAACGTTATTTCCGCGCTGTCGTGACGCCGACCGGCCGCCGGATCACGGCTTTCGCGCGACCCCGCCGAGCATCAGCCGTTCCTCCCGCGTCGCCGGCGGGCGCGCCGGCCCGGAGGGCCACCACTGATCGAGCGGCACCACACCCGGCTCGACCGGTTCCAAACCGTCGAAGAACGAGACGATCTCCTCCCGGCCTCGGAACCACCCGGTTCCCAGCCCGCGCTCCAGGAACCGCCGCTCCATTTCGCGGGCGAGGGCATGGTCCGCGGCGCCGGGGCCCGGATCCCAGAAATGCGTGATCGCCACGAACGATCCGGGACACAGCGCTTCGGCACAGCGCGCGACGATATCGCGTGGCGCCTGCGCGTCCTCGATGTGATGCAGTACCGCACCCAGGATCAACGCGACCGGCCGCCCCGGATCCAGATAACGCCACACCTCCGAATCCGGCGCCGCCAGCTCCGGATCCGTGAGATCGCCACGCAGGTAGACCGTGTCCTCGTTGGTCTCCAGCAGCACGCGCCCGTGGGCGCTGACCATCGGATCGTTGTCCAGATACACCACCCGCGCCCACGGATTCACCAGCTGGGCTATCTCATGGGTATTGCCGACAGTGGGCAGACCGGCGCCCGCGTCCAGGAACTGCTCCACCCCCACTATTCCGGCGAGATAGCGAACGACACGGCGTAGCCAGGCGCGGTTGCGCCGCGACATCCCACAGATGCCGGGTGCGACCTCGCGCACCGCATCCAGCACTCGGCGGTCGACCTCGAAATTGTCCTTGCCGCCCAGGCCGGCGTCGTAGACGCGCGCGATACTCGCGCGGGTCGTATCGACGCCGACCGGCGAACGGCCGGGGGATGGCGAACGGAACGGTGTATCCGGCATCGCTTTCTCTCTATCCGGTTGTCCTGGCTACACGATCGACAGATAGGGCTCGACGGATAGGACGACGCCGGTTCGCCGAATTGATCGCCGCGCGAGACGATTTCTCGAAGGAAATTTTTCCGTTCGCCGTTTGCGCTGGTAGAAGGGCTGTTTCGCGACCGAGTTTCGGGACCGTCTCGATTCCGCCGAAGCGACCGACGCGAGCCGGATCGCGTTCTATGGTTGTCCATTACAGACGCGCGGGGGCCGGCCGTGACCACCCGCGCACGACCCTGGATCACCGAGCTCGGAGCCGCTCATGAGCCCTACCGACAGCGCCCCGGTCACCCCACGCAGCCCTCACCGGCTCGATATCTCGGAACCGGACTTCTGGACACGCGATTTCGCCACTCGCGACGAGACGTTCGCCCGGCTCCGCGCCGAACCCGGCCTCACCTGGCACGCGCCACCACCCGCGCTGTTCCCCCATGACGAGCCCGGTTACTGGGCGGTGACCCGGCATCACGATATCGCCCATATCAGCCGCCATCCCGAACTCTTCACCTCCACGCTGGGTATCAGCATGGATCCGATGCCGGTCGAGGTACAGCGGCCCACCACGTTCTTTCTCATGATGGACCCGCCGCAGCACACCCGGTACCGGAAACTGATCAGTTCGGCGTTCACCCCCCGTCAGGTGCGGCGGATCGAATCGCAGATCGGCGCCAACGCCACCGAGATAGTGGACGACTTCCTGGCGCGGTTGAGCGTCGGTGAACCGCTGGATTTCGTCGACTGTGTATCGCGCGTACTACCCATGCGCACCATTTCCGACATGATCGGTATCGAGGGCGCGCAGCGCGACGCCGTGGCGTACGCGGCCGAGGCCATGTTCGGATCGAGCGATGACGAATACGCGAGCCTCGAGCAGCGCGCCGAGTTCTTCATGACCCAGTTCGGCATCCTGCACAACGCCGGCACCGATCTCGCCCGGCAGCGCCGCGCGCACCCTCGCGACGACCTCATGTCCGCCGTCGTCGCCGCCGAGGTGGACGGGCAGGGGCTGACCGACGAGGAGGTCGGCGCCTTCATGGTGCTGCTGGCCTCGGCCGGCAACGACACGACCAAGCAGACCACCTCCCACGCGTTCAAGGCACTCGCCGAACATCCCGCCCAGCGGGAATGGCTACTCGAGGATTTCGACACCCGGATCGGCGGCGCGGTGGAGGAGTTCATCCGCTGGTCGACACCGGTGATGCATTTCGCCCGGCACGCGGTCACCGATACCGAGGTGGCGGGCACCCGTATCCACGCCGGCGAGAAACTGGTGCTGTTCTACTGTTCGGCGAACCGCGACGAGACCGCCCTCGACGATCCGCATATCTTCGATATCACCCGCACCCACAACCCGCATTCCGGGTTCGGGGGCGGCGGCGCCCATTTCTGCCTGGGCGCCTGGCTGGCCCGGATGCAGCTGCGGCTGCTGTTCCGCGAACTGCTGACCCGGGTGCCGGAGCTGGTACTCGGCGAACCGGAGTACGTGCACAGCGATTTCATCCACGGCATCAAACGCATGCCGGTACGCCCGCGTACGTAGGGACTCCCGGTCGGAGGCACCGCGCCGGAACAGCGCACGGATACCGATCGGCCGTCGCGGCGCCACGGGGCGCACTACGCTGAGGCCGACCGACCATCCAGGAGAGGAATCATCCATGAAGACCCGGCTGAACTGCCCCTGCGGCGAGCACATCACCGGTAGCACCGAGGACGAACTGGTCGAGGTGGTGCAGAAGCATCTGAAGGAGAACCACCCCGGCCACGACTACACCCGCGACGAGATTCTGTTCATCGCCTACTGACCGCCCGACCGGCGGCCCGCAGCCCGGCCGATGATCCCGCGGCGGATCACGGCGCGGCGCCGCCGCGCACCGGTTGCCGCCGCCCGCCGGCGGCAACCGCGGCACAGGCACCCGGGCATACCGTGGTATATGGATCTGGGCGGTATCCCCGCCGGGAAGGATCCCATGGACGACCACACACTCGCCGCCACGCTGGCGAAAGAAGCCGGCGAACTCCTGCTCTCCATCCGCGATCTGGGCGGCCGGGTCGGCGATCAGCGGTCCGATCGGCTGCTGCTCGGGCGGCTCGCCGAGGAACGCCCGGCCGACGCGGTGCTCTCGGAGGAATCACCGGACGACCCCGCCCGTACCGAACGGTCGCGGGTATGGATAGTCGACCCGCTCGACGGGACCCGCGAATACGGCGAACCGGGACGTCCGGACTGGGCCGTGCACGTGGCCCTCGCGGTGGACGGCGAACCCGTGGCCGGCGCGGTGGCACTACCCGCCGAGGGCACGGTCCTGCACACCGGACGGCCGCCGATCCTGCCACCGCCGCCGCCACCGGGCACCATCCGGGTCGCGCTCTCGCGGAGCCGGCCCTCCTTCGAGGTGCGCCAACTGGTGGCACGACTGTCGGCGACCCCGGTACCGATGGGGTCGGCGGGTGCGAAGGCGATGGCGGTCGTGCGCGGCACCGCCGATATCTACGCGCATTCGGGCGGGCAGTACGAATGGGACTCCTGCGCGCCCGTCGCGGTCGCGGCGGCCGCCGGGCTGCACGTCTCCCGGCTCGACGGCTCGCCACTGCGCTACAACCGGCCCGATCCCTACCTGCCGGATCTGCTGATCTGCCGCCCCGAGTTGGCCGGAATGGCATTGGAGGCGTTGACCGGATAGGTGTCCGCGGGATCAGATCGGTAGGACGTATCCGATGACAGGAGTGATGCAGTGAGCGGTCGACTATCCGGCAGAGTGGCATTCGTAACCGGCGCGGCACGGGGTCAGGGACGAGCCCACGCGGTCCGGCTGGCCACGGAGGGCGCCGATATCATCGCGGTGGACCTGTGCGGGCCGCTGCCGCCCGCGGTGCCCTACGATTCCGCCACCCCGGACGATCTGGACGAAACCGTCCGGCTGGTGGAGGGCACCGGCCGCAAGATCCTCGCCTCCGTCGCCGATACCCGCGATCTGCCGGCGCTGCGCGCCGCCGTCGACAACGGTGTCGAGGTGTTCGGCCGGCTCGACGTGATCGTGGCCAACGCCGGGATCTGTATACCCGAGCCGTGGGACGCCATCACGCCGGAGTCGTTCCAGGCCGTTCTCGATACCAATGTCACCGGCACCTGGAACACGGTGACGGCGGGCGTGCAGCGCATCATCGACGGTGGCCGCGGCGGATCGATCATCCTGATCAGCTCGGCCTCCGGTGTGGCGATGCAGCCGTTCATGGTCCACTACACGGCCAGCAAGCACGCGGTCACCGGGATGGCCCGGGCACTCGCCGCCGAGCTCGGCAGGCATTCGATCCGGGTCAACAGCATCGCTCCGGGCCCGGTCGCCACGCCGATGGGGTCCGGGGATATGGTCGGCGCGCTCACCCGGGCCGCCGAAACAAACGGCCTGCTGGCCAATATGAACACCCCGCTGCTCCCGGAGGGCATCGCCGGGCCCGAGGACATCTCCGACGCCGTGTGCTGGCTGGCCGGCGACGAATCCCGTTTCGTGACCGCGAGCAGCATATCCGTGGATCTGGGCGCCTCGCAGTACTGAACCGTCTCGCTACCCCGCGCGGGGCGGGCGCGGCGACCAAATCGTGCCCGCCCGCACCGCGTCGTCGGGAAAAGCCGAGGAAAATTCCATATAACACTTTCCGAGAACGCCATTATCGGGCAACCTGGGTACTGCCGTGTACCGACCCACGGCATCGCCACGAGAGCAAAGGGACGCCGATGAAATCCAAGGGTGCATTGATCTGGGATTACGCGCAGCCGTGGTCGGTCGAGGAAATCGAGATCGGTGACCCGCAGCAGGGCGAGGTCGTGGTCCGGGTGGAGACCGCGGGGCTGTGCCAGTTCGATCAGCGTCTCGCCAGCGGCGACGTCCCCACCGCGGCCTTCCCGATCCTCGGCGGACACGAGGGCGCCGGCGTGATCATCGAGGTCGGCGCCGGAGTCGACCAGCTGGCCGTGGGCGACCATGTGGTGTTCTCCTTCATTCCGGCCTGCGGACTATGCCAATCCTGCCTATCCGGACATCACAATCTCTGCGACCGCGGGCAGGATCTGCTCACCCGCGGCGCCGTCTCCGACGGCACGTTCCGGATCCGCGCCCGGGGCGAGAACGTCCACCCGACCTCGCTGATCGGCGCCTTCGCCCCCTACGCGGTGGTGCACAAGAGCTCGGTGATCAAAATCGACCCGTCGATCCCCTTCGATATCGCGTGCCTGGCCAGTTGCAGTGTCACCACCGGGTACGGCGCGGTGGTCAATACCGCCACCGTCCGGCCGGGCGAGGACGTCGCCGTGGTCGGCGCGGGTGCCGTCGGCGCGGCCGCGGTGCAGGCCGCGGTGATCTCGGGAGCGCGCCGGATCTTCGCGATCGATCCGGTGCAGAGCAAACTCCACCAGGCGGCGAAATTCGGTGCCACCCACACCTATTCCGATATCGACAGCGCGATCGGCGGAATCGAGGAGGTCACCGGCGGTCAGATGTGCCGGACGGTGATCGTCGCCGTGGGCCGCTGCGACGGTAACGATCTCGCGAAATGGATGCGGATCACCGCCAAGGCCGGCAGTTGCGTCCTCGCCGCCACCGGGGATGCCGCCGAGACCAATCCCAGGATGAACCTGTCCGCGATGACCTTCCAGCAGAAGAGCCTCTGCGGGACACTCTTCGGCGGCGGCAACCCCCAGCTGCTCATCCCCGAGGTACTCGCGCTGTACAAGCTCGGCGACCTCGGCCTGGGCGAGATGATCACCCGGGAATACTCGCTCGAACAGATCAACGAGGGTGTCGCGGATATGCTCGAGGGCCGCAATATCCGCGGACTCATCCGGTTCACCGACGCCGACCGCTGAACGCGGCCGGCGTCCGGCCCGGACCGTCAGAACACGACCCGGCTCACCGCCTCGGCGATCAGCGCGGGCTTCGCGCCGCCTTCGATCTCGACGGTGTGCTGCACCACCAGCTGCAGCGCGCCGCCACCCACTTCCTCGGCGTTCGCGAGGACCGCGGTGGAGCGGACCTTGGCGCCCACCGGCACCGGGCTGGGGAACCGGACCTTGTTCGAGCCGTAGTTGATCCCGAGCTTCGCGTTCTCGAATCCGAAGATCTGCGAACCCAGCAGCGGCAGCAGCGACAGTGTCAGATATCCGTGCGCGATGGGCCCGCCGAACGGGCTCTCCCGTTTCGCACGCTCCACATCGACATGGATCCACTGATGGTCTCCGGTGGCCTCGGCGAACTGATCGACCATCTGCTGGGTGACCTCCACCCAGTCACTGGTTCCGAGGGTGTCGCCCACGGCGCCGAGTACCTCGTCCTTGCCGGTGAATGTGCGCACAGTTGTCTCCTTCGATCCCGTGCCGCGCGCTGTCGCGGCATCGCAACTCACCTACTAGGTATTCCGCACTTCGCCGCCGAGTACAAGCCCAAATGAGACATTTATTGAAATAGTCGCAAATTTCACCGCTCGTGGCTGCCTGATCAGCCAATTCGTCCGGGCGTTATGCTGCGGCTGGGTCGTCACGGCCCCGATCCGGCCGCGGCCGCGATTCTCCGAGGCACCCGCGCCCCGGCCCCACCACCCACGGTGGCGGCGCATCCACCCGGTGATCAGGAGACCCGCGCCCGTTGACAGTCCTCACTCTCTGCCTCGTCACGGTCGCCGGATTCTTCGCCGGCCTCGTCGGATACGTCACCGGAATCGCCTCGCTCATCTCCTATCCGGCTCTCTTGGCCGCCGGGCTGTCCCCGGTATCGGCCAATGTGACCAACACCGTGGCCATGGTCGCGGTCGGGGCCGGCTCCACCGCCAAGGCGGGCGCCGCGGTCGGCGGCAATCCGCGCGCACTACTGCTGCACGCGGCGTGCGCCGCCCTCGGCGGGATCGGCGGCGCAGCCCTGCTCCTCACGACCTCGGCCGAGCTCTTCGCCGCCGTGGTTCCGGTACTCATCGCCGGAGCCTCGGTCAGCCTGCTGCTCCAGCCGAAACTGCGCGAACTGGCCGGGGGCAGATCCTTCCCGCGACTCTATCCACTGGCCACCGTGGCGGTCGGGCTCTACGGCGGCTACTTCGGCGCCGGTGTCGGCGTCATGTTCCTGGCGCTGATCCTGGTATGCACCTCCGAGACGATCTGGCGCGCGAGCATCCTGAAGAGCGTGCTCACCGGCGCCGCGAATCTCGTCGCCGCGATCGGCTTCGCCGTCTTCGGCCCGGTGCACTGGATCGCCGCGATCGCCATGGGCCTCGGTGCCTTCGCCGGCGGCTGGTTCGGCCCGCCCCTCGTCGCCCGCCTGCACCCCGGCGCCATGCGCATCGGGGTCGCGCTGTGCGGGGTGGGTCTGGCCGGCTGGCTCGCGTTCACCTAGTAGGCGTGGTTGGTCGTGACCGCAGCTCAGGTCAGCCAGGATTTGTTGCCACCCGGATAGTCATCGAAATCGTCCGGCCAGTCCGAGGGACCGACCACGCCCGGATCCCGGCGCCCGGGTGCGGGATTCGTCGGCCGTGCGGTCCGCCACTGCGGGGTCGAGTCGTGGGTTGCGGCCGGTGGGGTGTGGCAGGGGCTTCTTCCGCAATTCATGAGTGAAGGTGGACAGGTCCGCCAGCGAACCGCGGAACTGCCGGATGGCGGCTTCCGCTCCGGGTGGAATATCGCCGCGCATGTGGATCAGGACCAAGGGACGGCCGCTTCCCGCACAGCCCTGTCCGGCTATCCCCTATCCGGGGCCGAGAAAGCTTTGCAGGCGGCGCTTCTCGGCTTCGAGCGCGGTGGCGAAGGCCCTGCCCTTCGGGGGGCCGTCCACGAAGCCCACCTCCACCTCGCTACCCGGACCGGCGCAGGTGGCCCAGCCGATCACCCGGTCGCGCCACAGCATGGGCATGGCGTAGTAGCCGCGGACCCTCTTGGCGACCGGGGTGTATGCCTCGAAGCGGTAGTCCCAGCCCCAGATCCGGCCGAAGCGGCGGCGGTCCCAGACCAGGGGGTCGAACGGGGCGAGGATACGGACCCGGGCCGGGGCGTCGCGGTCGACGGGCAGTAGGTCGGAGGGCCACAGATAGCGCACACCGTCCACGACGGTGGCGGACAGTTCACCGGTGGCGAGCAGTTCACGCAGGGTGGCCGATCCGGTCGCGCCGCCGATCGATCGGAGGGCGCGGTTCACGGTGGCGGAAAGGGTCGGTTCGGCGGCGGGGGCGAGTGTGCGGGCGATCCGGAGGGCGAGGAGGCGCCGGCGCTCACCCGGTTCGAGAAGCCGCTCGGGTTCCGGCGCCGTTTCGTAGCGCCGGATTCCCGATACCCGGTCGGCGACCCGCAGAAATCCGTACCGGTGCAGTTCCTCCAGAGCGACGGTGGTCGCGGAGGAGGTACCGCCCCAGGCGTTGACTACGCCGCGGTGACCGAAATGCGCTTGGAGATCACGGGGATGCACCACGCCCCGGTCCCGGACGAAGGCGAGCACATCGGCGGTGCCGGCGTCGTGCGGGAAGGCTCCGTTCACGGCCCGCGGATGGATCCGGGGATGCAGTACCGGTCGCAGCGCGGGAACGGTGTAGCCGTAGGCGTAGAGGAGATCCTCGTCGATGCCGAGCGCCCGGTAGTGCCGGTCCAGATCGCCGGCCCGGTAACCGCGGACCCGCTGCCGCAGGATCAGATCCTGGGCGCGGGCCGGGGAACGGATCGGGTCGGCCTGGACGAACTCCATCTCGGCGAGGACCTCCGCGAGCGAACCGGAGGAACGGGGCAGCGACCAGGCCACCGCGTGGGAACGCAACCATGCCAGCGACATACGCCGAGAGTAACGACGGGCTCCGACACCCACGCAACGCCGCGGCGCCGGCGGACGCGACGTGGGCGGACGCCGCGCGATACCGCGCGGACGCTAGGTCCGGCCGCGGCCCAGGGCCCGGGTCAGGCGGGCGCGCACGGAACGTTCGGCGCCCCCTCCGGCCGCCGACTCGGCGGCGCCGGTGATATTGCGGGCCATCCCGCCGAATATCACCGCGTGGAAGGGTGCGATGGATTTCCAGTACAGATGTCCGGCCAGGCCGTGCGGTTCGAAGACCGCGCGCTGCCGGTAGACCGCGCCTTCCTCGCCGGTCCCGACGCACAACTCCAGCCAGGCCCGGCCGGGCAGGCGCATCTCGGCCCGCAACCGCAGCAGGGTGGGTCGTTCGATCCGCTCCACCCGCCACCAGTCCAGCGCCTCGCCCTCCCGTAGCCGCTGCGGATCGCGACGCCCGCGGCGCAGCCCGACGCCGCCGGCCAGCCGGTCCAGCCAGCCGCGCAGCGACCAGGCGAGCGGGAACGAATACCAGCCGTGTTCGCCGCCGATCGCCTCGATCACGGCCCACAGCGCGGCGGGATCCGCGCTGGTGGGGCGTTCGCGGACGTCCTGATACAGCGATCCGCCCGACCACTCCGGGTCGGTGGGCAGCGGTTGTGACGGTTCCATGCCGGTCGTGTCCGCATCCGACCAGCGGGTCGGCACATCGAGGTTGCGGATCCTGGTCAACGCCAGTTCCACCGCCCGCCGGTACCCGATGAGCCCGCGATCGGGGTCGGGGATATGGGCCGCGATCTCGTGTTCGGCACACACCACGTCGTTGACCAGCGATTCCATCAGAGGGACGGCGATCGCTCGCGGTACCGGCGTCACCAGGTTCACCCATTGCGCCGACAACCACGGCGTCAGCACCGGAACCGGCACGATGATCCGCCGCGGCAGCCCGGCGACCTCGGCGTACTCACGCATCATCTGTTCGTAGGTGACCACGTCCGGCCCCCCGATATCGAAGGCCCCGGTCACCGTGGCGGGCAGTTCCGCGGCCCGGGTCAGGTAGTAGAGGACGTCACGCACGGCGATGGGCTGGATGCGGGATCGCACCCAGCGCGGGGTCACCATCATCGGCAGTCGCTCGGTGAGATAGCGCAGCATCTCGAAACTGGCCGATCCGGAGCCGATCACCACCGCCGCCTGGAACACCAGCGCCGGAACCGCGCCGTCGAGCAGGATCCGGCCCACTTCCGCGCGGGAGGACAGATGCCGGGACAACTCCTGGCCCGCGGGTGCGATACCGCCGAGGTAGACGACGCGCTCCACCCCGGCCGCTTCCGCCTCCCGGGCCACCAGGCCGGCGGCGCGGCGATCGACCTCGTCGAAATCCGACCTGGTCAGCGAATGCACCAGATAGTAGAGCACCTGCCGGTCGGCCAGCGCGGCACGGACATCCTGCTCGACGGTGACATCACCGCGGACGATCTCGACCTGCTCGCACCACGGCGTATCGGCCAGTTTCCCCGGGGTCCGGGCCAGGACCCGGACGGTATGCCCGGCCGCCAGCAACTCCGGCACCAGCCGGCCACCGAGATAACCCGTGGCCCCGAACACCACACAACGCATCGGACGACCCCTCACCTCGGACGGCTTCGCCGGGTACTGCGCCGGGACAGCGCACTCCCTGCAGGCTAACCGCCCGTCGGCGGCCACGCGGCGCGCGACACCGCGCCGCACCGGAAACCGGTTCGCCACCGGGGCCGCGACCGCCGGGCGCTGTTTGCGGCGGCCGATGCCGGGTAGCGCCCGTCTATGGGCCCCTCTGTTCGCAGCATCCTCTCGCCTCGCTCGATCACCGCCCCGGTCACCGCTGTCGGCTCCGCGGTCCGCGCCGGAGCGGAACTCGCGGCCGATACCGGCCGCCAGGCGGCGCGGGTCCCGCGGCGGGCCGCCGAAATGGCGGGCACTGTGGCGACCGGCCTCGCGCCGCTGGGACCGGATGAACGCAGCCGGATCCGCGATGATCTCGCCGCACTACTCGACCCCCGCGACCGTCGCGCGCAACGCCGGGTCGCGCTGACCGACGACCTCGCGGCGATAGAGATCCAGGGGCTGGCCAACGGGCAGGGCTCCGCGGTGACCCGGTCGCTGGACCGGCATCTCGGCCGGCTCCGGGAGGTGCAGTGGTGGCGGGTCAACGCGGTCACCGGGCGGATCGTCACCGCGCTGTCGACGGGGGCCGATCTCGACCGCCTGCTGGCGGCCATCGAGGAGGTGGAGCAGGAAACCGAGGTCGCCGACGAGGGCTGGAGCCGGGCGGCCGAATTCCCCGCCGACCGGGAGCCGGTGCTCGCCGCGGCCATCGAGGTGGCCGGCGATGTCTGCGCGATCGCGGTATCGGCCGCGGGCGCGGTACCGCCGCTGCGTGGATTGATGCGCGGGGTGCGGGCCGCGGCCGCCTTCACCGATGCCCAGCCCCGGCTGCGGGCCCATCTCGAGGAACGGCTGGGCGGCGTCCGCACCGATCTCGTCCTGGCCATCGCCAACGCGGCGGGTTCGGCTCTGGGCGAGGGCGCGGGTGGCGGCGTGTCGAATCTGGTCGCCGATGCCGTCCAGCGCGGGTTCGTCCTCACCGAGGCGGTGGCCCGCCACGCCCAGTGGCGGCGCTGGCAGGCCGACATCATGGACGCCGAACATTTCGGGGTCGCGGAACCGCTGCCGGAATTCACCCGGCCCGCCGACCTGCCGCGCGGACCGGTGGAGCGCGTGGCCGATGAGACCGCGACCGCCTCCCTCGCCGGCGCCGCCACGCTCGCCGGACTCGGCCGCTCCCACGATATTCCGGACGCGCTGCTGCTCGGCGCGCCGAAGGCGGCGCGCGCGGGACGCGAGGTCTTCGCGGCGACGGTGTCCACGACCCTGGCCGCCGCCGGGGTCCTGACGCTGCATCCGGTGGCCTGGCGGCGGCTGGACCGGCTGTCCGCCCTGGTCGTGGACGCCGAGGCCCTGTCCACCGACCGGCGGGTGGTACTGGAGGCCGAGACCACCGAGGACGACTGGCCTGCCTCCCGGGTCTGGAATACCGCGCAACGGCTGCTGTGGTCACCGGGCGGCGGAGCCGGCGGGGAGCCGGGCGCGGCCCTGGTGCACGCCCAATCGGGGACTCCCGACCAGGGGATCACCACCCGTCCGGTCTGGCGGGAGCTGCGCGAGGGCGAACGAGCCGTGGGCCGGGTGCTGGTGGGCCGCGAACTCGATCCGCGGGCCCACTCGGTTCTGCATGCCGCCCGGCGGGCCGGTTTGCGGGTGGTCCTCGCCGGCTATCGGGACGCGGGGGAACTACGCGGTCTCACCGACGAGTTCGTCTCGGCGCGGGGGTCGCTGAGCGCCCAGGTCGAACGGCTGCAGCAGGACGGCCACGGGGTGGCCGTACTCAGTATCCGGGCGCACAAGGCTCTCGACCACGCCGATGTCGCGATCGGGCTGCTCGGCAGCAAGAGCAGCGGCACCCATATGCCCTGGACCGCCGATCTGCTCTGTCGCGACCTCACCCAGGTGGAACGCACCCTCACCGCGATAGGGCCCGCCCGGCAGGTCAGCGAACGCGGCCGGACCCTGGCCCTGTCGGCGTGCAGCCTCACCGGATTGCTGCTCACCGCCGTGCCCACCTCCCGCTCGCGTGGCGCGCCCATTATCGCGGCCAACGTCGCCGGCCTGTTCAACGGCGCGCTGAGCGGTCTGCGCGCTACCGGTGACGGGCCGGCACCGGACCTCGCCCCACTGCTGCCGTGGCACGCACTCGAACCCGCCGAGGTACTCGACCGGCTGCCCGAACCGGGAGCCGCTGCCACCGAGCGCGCCTCGGCCGAGCCGGTGACTCGCGGCCGGTTACCGCAACTGGTCGGGCCGATCGCGGGCTATCTGGGGCATATGCGCCGGGAGCTGGCCGATCCGCTCACGCCGGTGCTGGGTGTCGGGGCGGCGGCCACCGCGATATTGGGTTCCCCGTCCGACGCGGTATTGCTGTCCTCGGTGCTGACCGTCAACGCGATGATCTCCGCCCGGCAGCGCCAGGCCGCCGAGAACGAACTACACGAACTCATCGAGGGTGAGCGACTGAGCGGACGGGTGATCGCGCGCGGCGATATCGACAACGACGACCCGGACGCCACCGAGCTACCCGCCGACCGGTTGTCGGTCGGCGATATCCTGCTCGTCCGGGCCGGCGAAGTGGTGGCCGCGGACGCGCGGTTACTGCGGGCCGACGATCTGGAAATGGACGAATCCGGCCTCACCGGGGAATCGGTGACGGTCCCCAAGAGTATCGACGCCACTCCCGGCGCGGCGCTGGGGGAACGCTCCTGCCTGATCTTCGAGGGCACCACGGTGGTCAGCGGGTCCGCGGTGGCCCTGGTGATCGCGGTCGGCTCCGATACCCAGGCGGGCCGGGCCACCGCGGGCGCGGTACCGCCCGACAAGGGCGGTGTGCAGGCGCAACTGCGCTCGCTCACCGATCGTGCCCTGCCCCTGACCCTCGCCGGTGGCGGCATCGTCACCGCGCTCGGCGGGCTGCGGGGACGCACCCTGCGTGACGCCATCTCCGACGGTGTCGGCGTCGCCGTCGCCGCGGTACCCGAGGGTCTGCCGCTGGTGGCCACCGTGGCGCAGCTGGCCGCGGCCCGGCGGCTGTCCCGCTACGGTGTCCTGGTCCGCGCCAACCGGGCGGTCGAGGCACTCGGCCGTATCGACACCTTGTGTTTCGACAAGACCGGAACCCTCACCGAGGGCCGGCTGCGGCTCACCGCGCTCGCCGACCTCGATGAGCAGTGGGAACCCGATACCGACTCCCCGGATGCCAGGCGGCTGCTGCGCGCCGCCGCACGCGCCTGTCCCGACCCGGACGACGGCCCGGTGCTGCATGCCACCGACCGCGCCGTCCTGGACGCGGCGGCCGAGATGCCCGACGGGGCGGCACACCGGTGGGATCCACTCGACGAAGTGCCGTTCGAATCCAACCGGGGCTACGCGGCCGCGATCGGGAAGACCGCGCACAAACTGCGGTTGATGGTCAAGGGTGCCCCCGAAGTAGTGCTGTCGCGCTGCACCGCCGTGCGGACCGCCGACGGTTCGGTCCCCCTCGACACCCGGACGCGCCGACGCGCCGACGCGATGGTCCACGAACTCGCGGAACAGGGATTGCGGGTGCTGGTGGTGGCCCGGCGGGATCTGTCCGGGCGCCCCGGGGATACCGAGGACGCGGTGGCGGAACTCACCCTCCTCGGCTTCCTCGGCATCGCCGACACTCCGCGGCCGCAGACCCCCTACCTGGTGCGTTCCCTGCAGGACAATGGCATCGCCGTCCGGATGATCACCGGCGACCACCCGGTCACGGCCGCCGCGGTGGCGCGGCAACTGGGCATCACCGTCGATACCGTCGCCACCGGCACCGATCTCGACGAACTCGACGAGACCGGTCGCACCGAACTGATCCAACGCAGCACCGTCTTCGCCCGCGTCGATCCGGAACAGAAGGTGCGGATCGTGAGCGCGCTGCGGCGCTCCGGGCATGTCGTCGGGATGGCCGGCGACGGCGCCAACGACGCGGCGGCCATCCGCACCGCCGATATCGGTATCGGCCTGGCCGCCCACGGCTCGGCCGCCGCCCGCAATGCGGCCGATCTGGTACTCACCGAACCCGATCCGCGGATTCTGCTGCACGCACTCGTGGAGGGGCGCAGTATGTGGCAGCGGGTCGCCGACGCGGTGGCCGTCCTGGTGGGCGGTAATGCCGGGGAGATCGCGTTCACGCTGTTCGGTACGGCCATCGGTGGCCGCGCCCCGCTGGGCACCCGGCAGTTCCTGCTGGTCAACCTGTTGACCGATATGTTCCCCGCGCTCGCCCTCGCACTGGCCGGTGACCAGGAACAGCCCGCGACCCAGAACGGCGACGAATGGGTCGAACAGCGCGCCGCGCAGCTGGCCGCCGTTCCCCCGGCTCATCTGGGCGCCGATCTGATCCGCACCATCGCGGTCCGGGGTGTGGCCACCGCCACCGGCGCCTCGGCCGCGTGGATGACCGGCCGCTTCACCGGGACACAGCGCCGCGCCGACACCATCGGGCTGGTCGCTCTCATCGGCACCCAGCTCGGCCAGACACTGGTCGCCGGATATCGCAGCCCGCTGGTGTGGGTCACCACCGCCGCCAGCGGCGCGGTACTGGGGGTCGTGGTGATGACACCCGGGCTGGGCGCCTATTTCGGCTGCACACCGCTGGGCCCGGTGGGCTGGACGATCGCGACCACCGCGGCCGCGGCCGCCACCGCGGGAGCCGCCGTCCTGCCCCGGTTCCTGACCGAGGAACAGGATGCGGACACCGCATCGGAGCCGATCACCGGCCCGGAGGAGGCCGCGCGGCTCGCATGACCGGACCGAGGGGCCCGGGTTCGCCCGGGCCCCTCGGGGGGATGTACTACTCGTGGACGACGGTCAGCGGCGCCGGTCGTCGCGATCGATACCTTCGATATCGATCCGCTCCTTGCGGACGGTATCGGAGACGGTCTCCTCGTCGGCGACCTCGTCGACCGCCAAGCGCACCCGCTCCACCGGGACCGATTCCTTGCTCACCGTCACCCGCTGGGCGTGCAGCGTGACCTCCTGGACCTCCTCACCGAAATGCGGTGTCACCGCGGACGGATCGGTGATGGGTTCCCGTTCGATATGGACTTCCTGGCGGGTGACCGGAACCGTGATCGTCTGTTCCTCGGTGACCACGTACTTCCGCAGCCGGGCCCGGCCCACGACATGGTCCTCGGTGCCGATGTTCAGATGCTCTTCCGAGCGCACCAGCGACTCCGGCGACCGCGCCGCCCGCGTATGCTCGCCGGTCGCCGGGCGTTCGGGTGTGGCCGGGCGTTCGGCGGTGCGGGCGGGTTCCGGTGGCGCGGGCATCCGCGCGGCCGTCTCACCGGTGGTCTTCTCCCGGTCCGCGGTGAGACCGGCGATTCCGGCGGTGGTCCCCGCGGCGGTGCCGGCGCGGGTGGTCTCGGCGTGCCGCCCGTGGTCCGGCGTATCGGTACCACCGTGACCTATTCCGTAGTGGACGAACAATTCGTCCTCCGATTCCTGGGTGATCAGTCCGTCGTGCGCCAGATGCGGAGCGGAGCGCACCGCGTCCTTGTGGACCCGGACCTGTACTTCGTGGGAACCCTCCCGTACCTGGGCACCGGCCAGCGGGACCAGCGAGTCCTCGCTGAACATCCCGGTACTCACCGCGGCCCACGTCGGTGCGCCGGAACTGTTGTCGACGTAGACCCGTTTCACCTTGCCGATCTTCGCGCCGCCCAGGTCGTAGACGGCGTCTCCGATCAGATCCTCGACATGCTGAGCCATGGTTCCTCCTCGCTTGTCCTCCGATGCGCGGTCGGCGAGTCGATCGGCGGTACCGTCCCGGATATGCCGGTCCGGAGGTGCCGGCCCCTGCAGGCGGTCGGCCACCCGCGGTCGGTGTACTCGTCGCTTCCGTTCCTGCGGAAGTTCGCATCGGTCACGGCGTCGGCTCATCTCCTCGTAGCGGGCCGGCCGGCGCTGCCGGTCGGCGGTGACACAGCTACATCTGAGCAACTACCCGGTGTGGCGATCGGCAAACACGCCGATCAGGTAATTGAAACCGGCCTACTCCTGGTGTAAAGGCGGCCGATCCAGGAAACTGTCGCGGTCCGGCAAACCATCGGCGGCGATCGTGGCACGATCCGGGCGCACCGAGATGCCACGCCCCCGCGAATCGGGGCATACTCGTCGGAGTGAGCGCCCCGACTGTGTCCAAACCCGCCATCCTGAGCGTCGACGACGATCCCGGGGTTTCCCGGGCGGTGGTCCGCGATCTGCGGCGCCGCTACGGTGCCGACTACCGGATCCTGCGCGCGGAGTCGGGCCCGCAGGCGCTGGAGGCCCTGCGGGAGATGAAACTGCGGGGGCAGGCGGTCGCGGTGCTGATCGCCGATTTCCGGATGCCGGGTATGGACGGTATCGAATTCCTCGAGCAGGCCATGGACCTGCACCCGCACGCGCGCCGGGTACTGCTCACCGCCTACGCCGACACCAACGCCGCGATCGACGCCATCAATGTCGTCGACCTCGATCACTATCTGCTCAAACCCTGGGATCCACCCGAGGAGAAGCTGTACCCGGTGCTGGACACTCTCCTCGACGCCTGGCGCAGCAGCGACCACCGTCCGGTGCACGGCACGAAGGTCGTGGGCAATCGCTGGTCGCCCCGGTCCTCACAGGTGCGCGAGTTCCTGGCCCGCAATCAGCTGCCCTACCGCTGGTTCGCCGCCGAGGAGCCCGAGGGCGCGCGGCTGCTCGAGGCCGCGGGGGCCGATCCGGACCGGTGCCCGGTGGTGATCACCCAGGAGGGGCAGGCCCTGATCCAGCCCAGCGACGGCGAACTCGCGCAGAGCGTCGGCCTGAGCACCCGGCCGTCCGAGGATTTCTACGATCTCATCGTCGTCGGCGGCGGGCCCGCGGGCTTGGGTGCGGCGGTCTACGGCGCCTCCGAGGGGTTGCGCACCGTACTGGTCGAGCGGACCGCGACCGGCGGGCAGGCCGGGCAGAGTTCCCGGATCGAGAACTATCTCGGGTTCCCCGACGGACTGTCCGGCTCACAGCTCGCCGACCGGGCGCGGCGGCAAGCGGCCAAATTCGGTGCCGAGGTGGTCACCACCCGTGATGTGGTGGGGCTGGAGGTGAACGGTTCGGCGCGTGGGGTGCGTTTCGCCGACGGCGGCAGCCTGGCGGCACATACGGTCATCATCGCCACCGGGGTCGACTACCGGCGCCATCAGGCGCCGGGCGTCGACGAATACACCGGCCGCGGCGTCTATTACGGCTCGGCGATGACCGAGGCCGCCGAATGCGCGGGGCAGGACGTCTACATCGTCGGCGGGGCGAATTCGGCGGGTCAGGCCGCGATGTTCCTGTCCCGCAACGCCCGCACGGTCCATCTGGTCGTGCGGGCGGATTCGCTGGAGAAATCCATGTCCTACTACCTGATCCAGCAGATCGCGCAGGTGCCGAATATCCAGGTGCATGTGGAGACCGAGGTGGTGGCGGTCGACGGCGCCGACCATCTGCACACGATCGTGCTGCGCAACAATCGCACCGGAGCCGAGGAGAAGGCGCCCGCCGAACGGCTGTTCCTCTTCATCGGCGCCGCCCCGCAGACCGAATGGCTCGACGGGGTGGTCCATCGCGATCCGGCGGGTTACGTACTGGCCGGCCCGGACCTGCTGGTGGACGGCGACCGCCCGGCCGGCTGGGAACTGCCGCGACCGCCCCACCATCTCGAGACCAGCGTGCCCGGGGTCTTCGTGGCCGGTGACGTCCACGCCGAATCGGCGAAGCGGGTGGCCTCCGCCGTGGGCGAGGGTGCCATGGCGGTGATGCTCGTGCACAGGTACCTGGCCTAGGAGAAGGTGAGCGATGACCATCTGTGATCCCGCCGAACTGCGGACGCTGTTCCTGTTCGAGAAGCTGGACGACGGACAACTGGCCTGGCTGTGCGCCGACGGCCGGATCGAGGAGCTGGGACCGGGCCCGGTGTTCCAGGAGGGTGACCCGGCGACCTGCTTCTACGTGCTGATGGACGGGGAGGTGCGGATGACCAAACTCTCGGCGGGGCGGGAGATCGAGATGTCGCGCACCGACCACCGCGGCTCCTACGCCGGCGCCTGGACGTCGTACCTGGGTGAACACGCCGAAACCCATTACAGCGCCTCGCTGTATGTCACCCGCCCCTCGCGGTTCTTCGTACTGGACGCGCAGATCTTCTCGCAGATGATGCACGCCTGGTTCCCGATGGCGGTGCACTTGCTCGAGGGCGCGTTCTTCGGTAACCGCAATACCAATGCCCGGATCGCCCAGCGGGAGCGGCTGCTGGCGCTGGGGTCGCTGTCGGCGGGCCTCACCCACGAGCTCAACAATCCGGCCGCCGCCGCGGTCCGGGCCACCGCCGGGCTGCGGGACCGGGTGGCGGGTATGCGGCACAAGCTGGCCATGATGGCGCAGGGAAAATTCGACACCGCAAGTCTCGAAACCCTGGTGCGGTTGCAGGAGGAAGCGGCCGCGCAGGTCGCCAAGGCGCCGGAGCTGTCTCCGCTCGAGGCGGCGGACCGCGAGGACATCCTCGGCGACTGGCTGGAGGAGCACGATATCCCCGGGGGCTGGGAGCTCGCGCCGAATTTCGTGCAGGCCGGATTCGATACCGACTGGCTCGAACGGGTGGCCGCCACACTCGAGGGCGCGCAGCGGCAGGTGCTCGAGGGCGCGTTCCGCTGGCTGAACTACACCATCGAGACCGAACTGCTGATGAACGAGATCGGCGACTCCACCAGCCGTATCTCCACCCTGGTGGATGCCGCCAAACAGTATTCGCAGATGGATCGGGCCCCGTTCCAGGTGGTGGACCTGCACGAACTGCTCGACAGCACGCTGGTGATGCTCAGCCGCAAGATCGGCGATTCGATCACGGTGGTCAAGGAGTACGACCGCGCCCTGCCCGAGGTGCCCTGCTACGCGGCGGAACTCAACCAGGTCTGGACGAATCTCATCGACAACGCGGTGTACGCGATGGAGGGCAGCGGAACGCTGACCGTGCGCACCCGGCACGACTCCGATTGCGCGGTGATCGAGATCGGTGATACCGGGCCCGGTATCCCGGCCGAGGTGCAGAGCCGGATCTTCGAGCCCTTCTTCACCACCAAACCGGTCGGCGAGGGTACGGGTCTCGGCCTGGATATCTCGTTCCGGATCGTGGTCAACAAGCACGGCGGGGATATCCGGGTGGAGTCGCGGCCCGGCGATACCCGGTTCACGGTCTGGCTGCCGCTCACCCGCCCCGAAACCGAGCCGGACTAGATTGCCGCGGACCGCGGATCCCGCGATACGGCGACCTGCGCGCTGGCTGCCATGCCCCACAGGTCATTACGCTGACGCCCATGTTGGTGGGGCGCGACGACGAGCGCACCGAAGTGGACAGCCTGATCGCGGCCGCCGTGAACGGCCGGGGCCGATCGCTGGTCGTCCGCGGGGAAGCCGGTATCGGTAAATCCGCTCTGGTCGACTACGCCGCCACCGCGGCCACCGGTCTGCGGGTGATGCGGGGTATCGGAATCGAATCCGAGGCCGAACTGGCCTTCGGCGGTCTGCATCTGCTGCTGCATCCGTATCTGGACCGGCTGCCGCGGTTACCGGCGCCCCAGGCGGCCGCCCTGCGCGTCGCGCTGGGCTACGCGGAAGCGGCCGAGACCAACCGGTTCCTGGTGGGCGCCGCCACGCTCACCCTGCTGGCCGAACTCGCGGCGGAGAAACCGACCCTGCTGCTGTGCGATGACGCGCAGTGGCTCGACCAGAGTTCATCGGACGCGCTGTTGTTCGCCGCGCGCCGGTTCCACGCCGATCCGATCGCCGTCCTGCTCACCGTCCGCGATACCGCCGTACCGTTCGCCACCCCCGGTATCGACACCCTGCGACTGTCCGGTCTGCCTGCCGAGGCGGCGGCGGAACTCCTGACCCGGCACGTTCCCGGACTCACCGTGCCCGGCCGGGAACGAGTCCTCGCCGAGTCGGCCGGTAATCCGCTGGCACTCATCGAACTCGGCACAGCCCGGTACACGGCGGAACGCGCGGGTGAAACCGATCCGGGACACGAGGTGGGGCCGCTGCCGGTGACTCGGCGGGTACAGGAGAGTTTCCGGGCGCAGATCGCGGACCTGCCGGAAGGCACTCGCCGCCTGCTCGCCGTCGCCGCCGCCGATACCGGCGCGGGTCTGGCGACGATCTTGCGCGTGGGCGCGGAGTTCGGTGTGGGCGCGGCGGATCTCGAACCGGCGGAGCGGGCGGATCTGATCGCGATCTCGACCGATACGCTGCGGTTCCGGCACCCGCTGATCCGGTCGGCCGCGTACCAGCAGGCACCCCACCATCACCGTCTCGCCGTTCACTCGGCGTTCGCGGGACTACTCGCCGCGGCCGGGGACGCCGATCGCCGGGCCTGGCATCTCGCCGCGGGCACCGGCGGACCGGACGAGGCGGTCGCGGCGGAACTGGAGCGCACCGCGCGCCGGGCCGAACATCGCGGCGGCGCCATGGCGGTCTCCGCGGCCTACGACCGGGCGGGTCGCCTCAGCGTGGACCCGGAACGCAAGGCGCATCGTATTCTGCTGGCCGCCCGGGCGGCCTACGACGCGGGCAAACCGGATCGTGCCACCCGGCTCGCCGCCGAGGCCGCCGCCCTGACCCACGATCGCGGGATCGCGGCCGCGGCCACCCATATCCGCGCCCAGGTCGAATACGAGCGCACCTCCCCCGGCACCGATGCCGAACTGGCACTCGCGGCCGCCGCGCTGGTCGCCGGGTCCGACCCCGAGCGCGCGGTACCGATGCTGGCGGAAGCGGTCTGCGCCGCCCGCGACGCCGCCGACCCGGGTTTGCTGGCCCGGGCCGCCGAGTTGCTGCGGGCACTGGAGCTGCCCGCCGATTCCGGATCGGCGGTGCTGGTCCGGGCGCAGCTGGCCTGGCCGGATTTTCTCGGTGGCCGGCCCGCGCCCGCCGTAGCGGCGATGCTCGGGCAGTTGCGGGCGGCCGGTACCGACACCGGCGACTACCTGGGTGAGGTCGTCGCCGCGTTCAGCGGGCTGATGCTGGGGCACGACGGCGAGGCCGTCGCCGTCATGGAGCGGGCGGTCGGCCGGGCCCGGGCCTCCGGTGCGGTCGCCTGGATCCCCTACACCGCCGAAGTCGTAGCGCTGGCCCAAGCCATGGGTGGCCGGTTCCACCGGGCCCGGACCTCGATCGCCGAAGGCCTCGCGATCGCTACCGAACTGGATATGAGCACCGAGATCGCGGCGCTGCGGGCGATCGAGGTGTGGGAGGCGGCGGCCTGCGGCGATCTGCCCCGCTGCCGGGACCTGGCCGACCGGATCCTGCCACTGCTGGCGGACCGGCACCGCACCCATGCCGCCCTCGCGGTCTGGGGTCTGGGTGCCGCCGATCTCGGCGACGGCCGGTTCGACGACGCCTGCGCGCGTCTGGAACAGGTATGTTCCGGCCCGGCCGCGCACGATTTCCTGATCCGGGCCGTTCCGGACCATATCGAGGCAGCGGTCCGGGGCGGTCATCTCGCGCGGGCCGGGAAGTATTTCGCGGGCCTGCGGGAGTGGGCGGCGCAGACCGCGAGCCCGCTGGCGCGGGCGCTCGTCCACCGGGGACACGCACTGCTCGCCGACGGCGATGCCGAACAGCACTACCTGTCCGCGCTGGCACACCACGACGGCCACGACGGCCCCTACGATCGGGCCCGCACCGAATTGCTGTTCGGAGAGTGGCTGCGCAGGCGCCGGCGGCGCACCGATGCCCGGACCCGGTTACTGGCGGCGGCGCGGACTTTCGACCGGATCGGCGCCCGGCTGTGGGCAGAGCGCGCCCGGAGCGAGCTGGCGGCGCTCGGCGAACAACCCGTCGCACCGCGCGGGGATCCGCTCACGCGGCTGACGCCGCAGGAAACCCAGGTGGTGCGGTTGGCGGCCGCCGGTTTGAGCAACAAGGAGATCGGGGCCCAACTGTTTCTCAGTCCCCGGACAGTGGGTCACCATCTCTACAAGGCGTATCCGAAACTCGGGGTCGGACGGCGGATCGAGCTGGCGCAACTCGAACTCTGAGACGGGCCGTCGACTTATACTTCCGCGCCGTGGCGTCTCCGGACACCGGTCATCCGACCGATGCGGCGGCCGTGACCGCCGCCTTACGTTCTCCCTGCCGGGCACAACCGAACGAACAGGAGAGCGATATGTCGCTGGAGAACAGAACCGCCGTGGTCTACGGTGCGGGCGGATCGATCGGATCGGCGCTGGCGAGCGGATTCGCCGCGGCGGGCGCCACCTGCCATCTGGTCGGCCGCACCGCGGCCACCCTCGACGCGACGGCGGAGAAGATCCGCGCCGCGGGGGGCCGCGCGGAAACGGCCGTGGTCGACGCATCCGACGAGGCCGCGGTCAACGATCACGCGGCGGCGGTCGTGGAAAAGCACGGCAGTCTCGATATCTCGGTCAATGTCATCTCGCAGGCCGCGCATTTCGGCCCGCTGCTGGACCTCCCGGTCCGTGACCTCGCCGAGTCCATGGCCGCGCTGATGACCACACAGCTGATCACCACGAAGGCCGCGGCCCGGCATATGGTGAAACAGGAGTCCGGGGTGATCCTGTTCTTCGGCGGTTCGGATCCGTCGCAGAAATCGCCCGGCCTGGGCAATGTCCAGATCAGCATGGACGCGATGGAAGGACTGCGCCGGCAGTGGGCCTGCGATCTCGCCCCGCACGGTATCCGCGTGGTCACGCTGCTGACCGGCGGTATTCCGGAATCCTTCCCGGATATCCCCGAAACCGCGCAGGCCCGGCAGAGCCTGATCGACGCCACCCTGCTCGGACGCGCGGCCTCGCTGTCCGATGTCGGCGATGTCGCGGCGTTCCTGGCCTCGGACCGGGCCCGGTCCATCACCGCGACCCAGATCAACATCTCCTGCGGGGCCTGCGTGGGCTGACACGCGGCGGGACGGTTCGCCGGGGGGGCGAACCGTCCCGGCCGACGCCGCGGTCAGCGGTGACGGCGGTAGATGATCGGCTGTGCGGCTATCCCGTTGGCCGCGAAATTGGCCAGGACGAACGAGCGGAAGCTGGGCCGCAGCACCAGACCCGGCAGGAACGCGCGCAGCGACTGCCAGGACGCGTGGTTGATCAGGGTGTAGTCCTCCGGTTCGCCGGGCAGCGGCCGCATCGGCACCGAATTCGGCAGCGCGGTCTTGCGCTGGAACCAGCCGGCGGTGTATTCCCAGACGTCGAGCACGGTCCGCCGGTCGGCGCAGTG
>NZ_JBSFRU010000001.1:0-74480 GCF_053589395.1 Nocardia sp. NPDC003345 | reverse complement strand
TAGGCTCACCCACCGGAGGAAGATCAAGCGCGTCACCGAAAGTAGCCCCCATGCCCGAAGACCTCGTCGCCGATCCGCAGCACCTGTCGGGGCTGAGCAACGTGGTAGGGGAGATCGCCGATGACGGATACCGGCTCTCGACTCTGGTGCGGGAGCATTGCCGAGTCGGTACGGCCGGTTTCGGGGGCGAGATTTTCCAGGTGCTCCTACAGCCTTTCACCCTGGCGGCCCATGGTACCTCGCGGCGGATGGCCGATATATCCGGTAAGAACCTGTCCACCGGTACCGAACTGAACGCTGCCGCGTGGCTGTATCACGAGCGGGACAAGCAGACCTACGAAGCGCTGAATGCGGCAACCCTGGATATGTATACCGGGCAACCGGTCTCGGTCGACGCGGAGTACGAGAACACTGGTGTGGTCAAGGATTACTTCGCTTCCGTCTGGTATCCGAAAGCCAATACGATAAATGCTGATCCACCGTCCGCGGCGCCTCCGGAACTGGCGGATCTCATCTCCGAGACGACCGGCGTGATCGGCGATGTCAACGATGCCATCAAAGATGTCACCCGCATGGCGGACCAGGAAATCAACCTCATCGAGACGGTGCTCAATCCGATCACGGTGAACTGGAACGAACTCCGCCGAATCGGCGAGACCTACAAGCTCGCCGGCAACGGTATGGAGGCGTCGGGGAAGAATCTCGAGGACGCGGTCACCCGGGTCGGGCCGCACTGGAACGGCCGGGCCGCCATCTCGTTCGAGGACTGGGCGCGCACCCAGATCACCGCGATGAAGTGGGAAGGCCCGACGGGACGTGTGATCTGCGATCTCTTCAACGTGATCTCCGATCGGATCCGCGACTATGTCCGGACTGCCTGCCTGAAGCTCAAGGAAATGATCGTATCGATCGTCGATTTCCGTGATGTCAAAGATCTGTTGAAGTTCGTCGCCAAGAAGATCCCGATAATCGGCACGATCGCCGAAGCCATCGACCTGAGCACGAAGATCTGGAAGGTCGTGGATCTGGTGCTCGATATCAAGCGGGAAATCGAGAAGCTGCGCGACCGTATCACCGAAATGCTGCAATTCATCACCGACCCGATCGGCAAGGGCAAAGAGTGGGTACAGCAGAAGATGGAGCCGATAACCAGCGCGATGGCAGACGCGGCGAAGAAAGCCGCACTCGTCAACGACATCAACTCCATCGCCCACGCGGAGGATACGCTCAACAGGCCGAGAGACTCCTATGAGATCGGCTCGGGACGTCAGCCCTGGGAGGCGGCGCCATGATGCACCACCGGATCCGCCCGGCCGTGATCGATCACCGCGGAACCGCCATCCCGCGAGGCCATCATGTTTGAATCCGACCTCGACCCGCAGATGGAAGCGCTCGCCCGTCGTGTCTTGAACGCCGTCGACGATCTGGAAACGGCAAGGCTGCGCCTTGAGCGCACCGAATTGGCCGACCTCTGGAGTGAACCGATTCCGGTCACCGAGAGCCTTCTGCAGCGTATGGCCGACAGCCCGGCATCCTCGGCCGAACTGAAGGCCTATGCGATGCGGGTCGCCGCCGGTGAGTGCTTATGGTGCGATATCGAGCGTCTGGCCCGGCCGATGCCGCCCGAAGTCCCAGAGCTGAAGTCTCTTCCGGCCTACGAGTGGATCTGGGGAGTTACATCGCCGACGCCGCCTCCCCCGCAGCCACCACCGATGCAGCGGCCGCGGCCCGGCCGCGACGAAGTCGTCGGTCCCAGCGATTGGCCAGATGACCTCGACGAATACCCAGAAGGCAGATCATGGCTGACATGAGCAAGCGTCTCGCCGCAGTGGCGATCAGCAGCGGAATCCTGCTGGCGACAGGTTGCGGAAGCAGCGAGGACACCGGCACCGATCCATGCGATATCCCGGCTGCCGAGCTGAGCGCGGCGGGACTGAACCCGGAATCCGCCCGTCCCGGTACGGACGGGGTCGATTTCCGGGACTGGACAGGCTGCACCTGGAAGGCCGCCGACGAGGAGTGGTTCACCTTCTGGCTCTACTACGGATCCCCCAGCCTGGAAGAGTTCGCCTCCGACCCGCGCTATCAGCACTATCGCGCGATCGGTCCCGCCGATATCGATTCACGCACCGCCACCGAATTCACGGTGAACCTGGACCCCGAACGCCGACGGTTCTGCCATATCGGAATCGAGTTACCCGACGGGATGGCCTTCCTCTGGTCATCGCTGTCGGTGCGGCGGGAGCCCGACGAGGTCAAAGGCGATGGGCTCTGCGCAGCGAATCAGCGGGTTGCTCAGCGGGTGAGCACATACCTCCCGGGATAAGCCCAGTGCCGGGGGATCCGAATGGGTCTCCCGGATCTCGTCCCCTTCCGATCCCGGATCCTGCCCCGGTTCACCAGAAGTCGTTCCAGACAGGGCGTTTGGGCATGTCGATCAGCACGGAATTCTTTCGGATCAGCACCGGCACAGAGGCGCCGGGAGCACAACGTTCGGCAAGTGCCCGCGCTCGCGACCCGAGCAATTCAGGATAGGAATACTCCTTCCGAACGCGACCGTCGACGCCCGTTTCCGGGTGCGTGAACCGGACCTCGACCCGCACTCGCCAGAGGTCGAAGTTGAGTGGACTGTGGCTATGCTTCTGTCCCAGTTCGGACTCGACCACGGTTGCCGTCGTCGCGGTGCCGGTACGCCGCACACGAGCCCGGCGGATGCGCCAGGCCACGGCCAGCACGAGCATCCATGCCGCCAAACCCAGTAGCGCGCTGACCGGGAGAAACAGCGCCAGAGCCAAGGGCGAGCCCGACGACCGGGCGAGGAGAGCACCCGTGTTCAGCGCGCCGATCATGAAAGCGACGGCCGCCAGCGGCAGGCCCAGTGTCCACAGCAGGGATTTCGACCCGGTCGATCGTCCGGTACCGCTCATATCCACTCCTCGACCCGCGCCGGGCCAGGAGATCACCGACGGTTTGTTCCCCACCCGACCGAATGTAGTGCGTTGAGACGGTGAGGTCGCCGGCCGGGCTCGAAGCCGGAGCCATGGCGAAGCCGCTGTCGGCGGAATGCCTCCGCGGCCGGGCCGCTCGTGGATTTCTTCGATCCGGGCTTGCCGCGATCGACCGGGCCGAACGTATACTCTGCGATCCGACGGGCAGGGAGGCAACGCATGGAAATCGGGGATCTCGGGGCAGGGACCGAAGAGGTCCGGGGACGTGAGCCGGACGAAGCCGGGGAAGGTCCGGATGCCTCCGACCGACCTGGCACGCGGATATCCGGCAGCGAACTCATGACCGCCCAGTGGTCGCCCCGCCATGAGGCAGCGCACGTGCCCTTCGGATTGTTCGCTGCCGCCTTCGCCATCGATATCGCGCTGCACGTCGCTGCCGGAGTGGTGGCCTGGTATGTCCTGTGGCAATCGCCCGACCCCGCCGTCTCCCCGATCATCATGGGCGTGATCGCCGGAATCGGCGCCTCGTTCGCGCATCGCACGCTGGCGCAACGGGCCTTCAGAACAACGGTCGGCAAGGCGATATTCGGCCTGCAACTACGGAGGGCCGACGGCACGTACCCCGGCTTGTCGAGCCTGGTGAAGCAGTGGCTCATCGGAGCCCTGGCGACGGTCGGAGCGCCGCTTCGACTCCTGAGCTGACCAGGTCGAATGTACCTGCCGGGTGGACTATCCGGTCGCCGGGACCGACCGAGCGGTCGCCGCCCTGCCGGGCTACCGCCTGCCGAGGAATCCGGTGGCGATGAGCCGAATCTGCTATGTTCGAATTCGTCTACGCGCCAGGGCCACCGGGGGGATCGATCAAGAGTGAGCAGTAACAAGCCTGCGCTATCAATGTTCGGCTGCGTCTGTCCGGCCGGTACGCGAAGCACTCGGACCAGATGAGCGTAGACCCGGCGGAATCCCGGAACTAGGTCGAGACGAACCATCGGCACCTCCCGCCCGACCAGGTGACAGCCGGGGTATCGAGCAAAGGAAAGTGATTTGACCGATACAGTAAGAGCGGAACCGACCGAGATCGCGGGTATGTCGGCGCTCATGGGCACCATCGGAAACGATCTTCGTAGCGCGTCCGCCTACGTGCAGACCCATGCCGGACCTTCTGACAAGGCGATGGGAGAGATCCTCGCCGATCTGGTACCCAAGTGCGCGGAATTGCGAGATGTCACCGTGAAGAGATTCTCGGATTTCGGTGCCATTACCACTGTCTCCGGGACCAATCTCAATCGTGCGGCATGGATGTACCACGATCAGGACCAACGGAATTATGCCGCACTGAATCAGGCAACAACCGAGTACCCGACCACCGCCCCGGCGGCGGCCGGCGCGCCGGAGCAGGGTGTGACCGCACCCTATGCGAATCCGGTCGACTACTCCGCCCCCACAGCGATCACACTCGGTCCTCCCGACACCACCGAGGAAGACCTGGTTCGTGTGATCGAGCAAAAAACGGGCTGGCTGGGGGACTTCAATGAGGGGATCCGGCAGGCAACCAAGAACGAGTGGAGCCCCCTCAATCAGCTTTTCGAGCCGCTGAGTGGCAACTGGAACGAGCTGAAACGCATCGGAGCGGCCTACCGTATCGCCGGCGCAGCGCTCGAGGACAGCTCCAAGAATCTCTCCTGGGGCGTGAACAAGCTCAGCCCACACTGGGACGGCAAAGCCGCCATCGCCTTCGAAGACCACAGCCGAAGGCTTGTCCCTGCCCTGGAGTGGTGGGGGCCGGTCGGCCGCACCGTCGACTTCGTCATGGTCACCTTGATCCAAGGAGTCACCGATGCGTGCATGGCCATCGCGAACAAGCTCAAATCCATGCTCGAGGCCGAGGTCGACATGTCGGACGGAAAGAGCGTGGCGAAAGTGCTGGCCAAAAAGATCCCGATTGTCGGAACGATCTACCAGGTCGGCAGCTTGGCCAATATTGTATTGAGTGTGTGGAACACGATCAAACCAATTCTCGAGAAAATCAAGAATATGGTCGCGTCGGCCAAGAATCTGATTTCCGGCATCACTGGAAGCAAGAGCGGTGAACCCGGTAAGTTCGCGCAGTTGAACGAGAACTTGTCGCCACTGACGCAGACGGTCCTCAATACCGAGAAGGCCGCGATCGTCAGTTCCGATGTGGCGCGTATCGCCGCGGGTGCCGAGTCACAGAACACCGCACCCCAGCAGGCTTACAGCGTCGGATCCAATCCGTGGGAAAATGGATGATCGACCCGAACCTGGATCCCGAAGTCGAAGCCGAACTACGTTCGTTCCTTGCCTCATCCGCCGATTTGTCCACCGCGACGAGGCAACTGGAGAACTTGTCGCTCAGCGATATTGTGCAGCCGGTACAGGTCGACGAGCATCTGATGAATTCACTGGCCGCAGAACCGGACGCCTCTCCCCGGCTGCGTGAGTACGCCGCTCAGGTAGCCGCCGGGCGTTGCGCCTGGTCGGACATCGAGGCACGCCTGGCTCCGGGATTACCTCCTGAGGTCGTGGCTTTGAAATCAGCACCGGGCTATGCCTGGCCCTGGGGTACGAAGGAGCCGGATCCGCCGCCCACGCCGGCATTCGATCCGGCGATGACCCGCCCGATACCGCCGCCACAGGCCCCATCCGTTCGACCGAGGCGTGAACCCGACGTAGTCGGTCCGAGTGACTGGCCGGACGAATTCGACGACTATCCCACGCAAAGGAACTGGCTTGTCTGATATCTCCGTTCGGTACCACCGGTTCGTGGCTCCGGCTGTCTTCGTGGCCGTCCTTGCCGTGACGGGATGCTCCGGCCCGGGAGAAGACACCGAACCGGCTTCGGTAACGAGCACGGCGACACCGACCGCTCCGGCCGGTGCACCCACTCCCAACGTGAGTCCGATCTCCGGTTTCGACGCGTGCGCCGTGGTGACGCCGGAGGAGGTCGCGACCGCGCTCGGCAGGCAGGATCTGGTACCGGAACGCACGACCGACGAGAATGACGGCGCGGTCGTCGCGGAGTCGTGTAATTGGGGTTCGGAGGAGGAAGGGTTCTTCTCCATCGGCTGGATGCAGGGTCCGATCCCGGCCTGGGGCGAGGACGAACAATCCCGGGCGTTCACCGAGGCGCTCGGCGGTCAGATCACGCTCAATCAGTGGGGCGGAAACGGTTGCACCGCCTACACCCCGGGAAGGGGTACCAACCTCGGCGTCAATATCGTTCCATCCGAACAATATTTGGCGGAAGAACCGCCGGTTCCCGGCAACGATGTCTGCGACCGGAACAAAGCGACCATCATCGCCGCGTTCGATCGAGCATTGGCGTAGGCGAATCCGTCATCCCGGGCCGCTTTCTCCAGCCCTGTTCCCGGCTTCTCGTGCCTCTCGCCGCGGTGGCGGGCCTCGGGCAGGGGTTGTCACTACCCTCGCCGATGCCCGTCACCACCTGACCTTCGCTACGAGATACCCGGCAAGCGTGGCTAAGAGCCGGCCGTAGAAGGCGATGCCGAAGCGCCGTACACGGGCGGGTCCGGCACAGCAAATCTCGGGCAGCGGCCACCCTCACCTGCGCTCGGCCATACAACAATCGAGGCCGCCGCCCCAGAGACGCGACCTCGAAGCCGCGGGCCTGTAACGCTCTTCACCCCTCCGGCTATTAGCCAGTGCACATTCGGGTCTCGCCGACCGAAACCACAGGCCACTACACAACCCGAGGTACGCGACTATGACCACAACTCCGCCCTATCCACCCGCACCGATGCCTCCGCCGTCGCCCGCGAGCCCCTACCCGGGCCGGCCCCCGGCACCGGAGAAGCGGAAGAACACAGTGGGGCTCATAGCGATCATCGTGGCCGTTGTCGGCTTCGTCTTCGCCTGCATCCCCGGAGCCCTGATCGTCGGCTGGATACTTCTGCCGATCGCATTCATTCTCGGCATCGTCGGCGTGTGCCAGGCGGGAAAGACCAAGGGCACCAGCGTCGCCGCGACCATCGTCGCGGTTGTCGGCACCGTGGTCGGATTCATCGTCTTCCTCGCCGTTGTCTCCGATGCGGTCGACGAGTCCTTCGACGACGCGTTCGGCGGTGGCGACGTATCCGTCGCGACCCCGGCTGCCCCCGGCCCGGCCGGCGACTCCGAAAACGGCGAGGCCGCATCGACGGACCAGGGCACCCGCACGAACCCGTATCCGCTGGGGTCGGTGATCACCGACGGCGACTGGCAGGTGACCGTCAACAGCGTCACAGCCGATGCGAACGACGCTGTCGCCACGGAGAACTCGTTCAACGATCCGGCGCCGGCGGGGTCGCAGTACCTTCTCGCGAACGTCACCGTCACCTATACCGGCACCAACCCCCAGGGCGAAACGCCCTTCGCGACGATCAGCTATGTGACCGCGGACGGGAACACCGTGAATTCCTACGACAGCATGACCGTCGCTCCCGATGCCCTCGACACCCTCAGCCCGCTGTTCCAGGGAGCGTCGACCACCGGCAATCTGGTCTTCACAGTGCCGGCTGCTTCGGCGACGCAGGGCACTCTCGCCGTCGAAGCCACCATGTTCGCCGACAAGGTTTTCGTCGCCGTCGGCTGACAACTATCAGTCCGCCGGACCAGCGAAAGGCGCCTCCGCCGGCCCCACCGGCCGGAGGCCCACCGCGGGCTCACCCCGATCCGCACGGAGGCCTCGACGGCCGGACCGGTTGGAGGTGGAGGCCCTCTCCCGGTTACCAGAGGTGCGCTGGAACCAGGACCGTCCAGACCTGCCCCGGCGCGAAGGCGATGGCTGTACCGGTAGGGGTTGTATACGTTGTGCCCGACTCCGGGGAAGGCCGGGACCACACAGCCGGAAACGCTCGACCGTCGCGCAGTACGACCGCGTCGCCGCTACCGGTCGTCTGGACCAGGGGTGAGACGCTGCCCGCGACATCGCTGACGGCCGAATCGCTTACCTGCACACTCTGCAGCACGACCGTACTCGCCATGGCCTGTCCGGTATCGGCGACGGTATAGGCGGCACCGTCCATGGACACCAGCCACCGCTGGCTCTCCGGTGACCAGCCGAAACCGAACACCGCGTCCTGATACCGCGCTTCCTCGTACTGTGTGGGCCGGCCACCGGCGGGCGTGGGACCGAAGGGCAGTTGCGTAGCCTGCGGCCAGCCGCCGCCTTCGGGCAGCTGATCCGACTGCACGAACAGGTTGTGCGGAGCGGCGCGGTCGTAGTCGCGGAAGTACGCCGCGGGTTGCCGCTCGGCCGAGGCGTTCTGGAGCGGCGACCGGTCGACGGAGGCAGTCAGCTCGGGTGCGGCACCGGAGGACGCCAATGTCGGGTTGCCGAACTGGTCCAGCAGCGTCAGATCCGTCTCCCGCGCGCTGCGGACAGGTCCGATCACCGGCGGTTTATCGGCCGAGAACACCGCGGCCAACCGGCTCAAACCACCCTCGACCGGCTCGACGTAGACCACATCGGCGGCTGCCAGCCCGACCGGTGGCCGTGCCTGCGGACTGTTGTCCACTTTCGCGACCAGCACGGGCACCCCCGCCCGGGAGGGTGTATCCGGGCCGGGTGCAGCGCGCTCGGGTAGGGTGCCGCTACTGCACGCGAGTACCGCGCACATCCCCAGTGTCGTCAGGAACGCCGCAATCCACAACCACCATCGCCGCTGCATAGGGGTAACTTCCGAACGCACCCGAGTCTACGCCGCACGCTCCCGTGGCAGGCGTAGGGCCGATACGGTCCTGCGACAGTGCGAGCCGTGCACGCTCGGAGGACGTTCTCAGCGGAGATGACGGAGACCTTCGGCCATCTGATCACCCCACGCGACGATCTCCTTCCTCCGTCCGAGACGTGCTGTGAGCTGTGGCGCCACACCCGCGAACTTGGCCATGACGCGGGCCGGGAACTCCGCGGCGTCGACTTCGCCCCGGTCGCGCTCGATCGCTGTGATCGCGGCACGCGCGACAGCGTCGGAGGAGACACCTTTCGAGCCCGGCGCCAGCGGGAGGTGCGCACCGGCCACGAAGCCCACATCCCGGACAGATCCGGGAAAGACCACCGACGCACTCACCCCCGATCCGTGGAGATCCTGGCGAAGCGCCGCACAGAACCCGCGCAGACCGTATTTGGTGGCCGCGTAGATGGAGGTTCGGGCCATCGTGAGCTTGCCGCCGATCGACGAGACATAAACGAAATGTCCACGCCCGCGGTCCAGCATCCCCGGCAGCAGTTGCCGGGTCATCAGCATGGGTGCCCGCAAGTTCACGTCGAGAGCGCGGTCGAGTTGTCCGGCTGTGAAGTCTTCGACTTTCCCGGTGGCCGGGAGCGCCGCGTTGGAAACCACGATGTCGGCGTCGGCCGAGCGGGCGGTGAGATCGGCGAGCTGCGCTCGATCGGCCAGGTCACAGACGATGATCTCGGCACCGTTCAACCGTGACGCCACAGATTCGAGGGCATCCCTGCGCCTACCGGTCAGGACAAGGTGAGCGCCTCGCGCGTGCAGGGCCCGGGCGATCGCACCACCGAGCCCTCCGGAAGCGCCCGTGATCACCACTTTCGAACCGCTGATCTCCATCCGGTCTCCTCGGTGATCGCGACCTTTCCCAGCCGGGCCGTCGGGTTTCGAACGATGGATGGCCGAGACGACCACTGAGCGCAGAACTCGTCCCTCGGGTCCGCCGGGAGAATCGGCGAGTGCCGCCGTGGGGCCTGCGCCGACGCGGAGCCCACCGGCCTGGCCGGAAGGTGCGCCGATGTCCACACCCTACCGCGCCCGAGCGCGGCGGAGGATGCCGCTTATTGCGCACGCTCGGCTGTTCGGCGTCGATCGCATCTCACCGGATTGCGGTCGGATAACACAACGATGAGGTGACAGGCGGAACCTCGGGCCGAGGGCTCGTCACTGCCGATCTTCGTTCATGTCACGCACCAGGTAGCCGAGCGTTGACGACAGACCGCTGCTGCGGGTCCACAACGGGATTGTCCCGTCGATGATGGAGGTCCCGACGCCGCCTCGGTCGGCGGCAACAACCAGCTTCCATCCGCTGCGAAAGACAATGCGCAGAGCACCGGTCTTTCCGACCACGCACGACAGGATCTCACTTGCGAGAGCTTGCCGGACAAGTTCGAAGTCCATGTCTTCCAATGGCCGCAACTGTCCGTCCTTGCGAGCGATCGATCCGCGGGTCAGTTCAGCGTCCATTCCCACGCGGATTTCGATCCCCGAATCCACTCGAAGTGTGAGGTCGCCACCCCTCACCGCAATATCGATTACATGACTCCCGCGCAGCGGCAGTACCCATCGATCCTCGTACTCTCGAATGACTTTGCTCATGAGAAGGTCCTCACTCCGGCTCTTCGTGGTCGAAGATGTTCCCGATGCTGTCCTCCGATGCCACGCCTCCGGGGAGTTTTACGTAGACCTCGCCGGTGGCGGTGTCGACGACAACATCCGGATTTCGATTCTTGCCGTCGCCCCTGAACGCCGCTTCGCCCTTCACTGCATGGATGGCCTCTCTGACCTGCTCCGGCGTCAGACCGGTTGCCCTAGCGATTTTTCCGACGCTCGTGGTCATACTGCTCGTCGTGAAGGCTTCGCTCGGACCGGTGGACCCGTTTACGTCGTCGACCGAGTAGTCGTCCAGACGTGCGCGAGTGACGATGATCGAGGCGAGACCGGTAGTGATCTGGTTGAGGTCCGGCACTTTGTCGAAGGCGACGACGGCTGTGGCCGTAGCTGCGAGTCCCAGGATGCTCCAGAGTCTGCTGGCCCGGTATATGCGGCTGATGGTCACGGCGGTGTCGCCGGCGAGTGCGATGACGCCGCCGGTGCCTGCTGCCACGCTGCCGCCGACAGTAAGCCAAGAAAAGGCGATCGCGGCGCCGATGACGATTCCCGACTCGATGAGGAACGCCGTGGTCTCGCTGCTGATAAGTGCACTGGTCTCGGCGGTGTTCGTACGGTATTCACCTATGGGAGCGGCCATGACTTGTGCGGCCCCGGCGAGTTGTTCGGCGGCGGTCCGCATCGTAGCGAAGTCATTGGCTACGCCTTGCTGAGTCACGGGCTCGTCGATGCCGGTGAGCAGATCGGCGATCGCGGAGATACGAGCAGGGGCACCGGCGACGGTTTCGTCGCTGCCGAAGGACTTCCACACGGTTTCAGCGGAGGCGAGTTTATCCAGGTCACCGTTGGGGAGTTTGCCGAATTCGGCTTTTATCTTGTTGAGGAGGCCGTCGAAGAATTCCGGAACTCCGCCGTCGTGTTCCAGCCCGTTGCCGTTGTCGGCGACCGAGGTCGGGATCTGTACGGCGTGCACGGTTACGTCGGCGATTTGGGGGCGGTCAGGGTTGCTCTTGTTGGCGAGGCCGTGGTTGTAGCCGGTGGCGTAGAGCAGGTAGCCGAAGTTGGTGAGTGCGTCGGCGAGGTTCGTGCAGGTCTGCATGATCGCGTGTGCGCGCTGGTCGTAGGTCTCACCCCACGTTCTGCAACCGGGGCATCGCCGGCCATACCGGCGCAGTCGCCTTTGATCGCGTCGTGGACGGGTTTGTCTGCGGCGCGGAGTTCGCCGGCGAGGTCATGGCATTTCTTGGCGGCGTCGTAGTAGGTCTGCCAGTTCACGTACACGGCGTGTCACCTGTTGCCGAACATGGTGCGGTTCAGCTCGATCGCGCGGGTGTAGCGGTCGTGGGCTGCGCGGGCGGCGTCGCTGATATCGGCGAGGCCAGTGCCGAACTCGCGAGCGCCGACGGCCCAGAGCCGGTGCGCGTCACGGTAAGCGTTCGCGGCCAGGGTTTCCCAGCTGCCGTCGAGCGTGGCGATCTTGTCATCGATGAGGTCGAGCTGTTCGGTGAGGTAGCCGGCAAGGTTCGAGAGCCGCAGGATCAGCTGATCGAGGCGTTCGAGGTCGACCGTGAATTCGGGATTGTTCACAGGTTCAAGCTCGGGAACTGCTGGGAGGTGTTGTCGTCGGTGGCCTCGTATGCACCGGCCTGGACGCCGAGCTGGGCGGCCATACCTTCCAGTGCCTGGAGGATCTTGATGCCACCGTCGCGGAGTTCGGCCCAGCCGCCGCTGAACTCATCGGAGGCGTCGCCGCGCCAGCCGTCGCCGAGCAGGGCGTCAACTTCGCCGCTGGCTGAGTCCAGACCCGAGCGCACATTGCGCGCGATATCGGCAACGAACTGTCCCACCGCGCGAACGTCGTCGGGAATCACCGTGATATCAGTGGGCAGGCTCGGATTTCCCCCAGAATCGACCACGACGGAAAGATTACCAGCGGCGCTGCCTGCTGCGGGAGGAACGATCTGGGCTGTACGACGTCGTCCACCATCCGGCTCCGGCGCCCCCGCAACCCACGACATCCTCGAGCGCGTCGCTGGCCGGCGCCACCTCCATCACCCGGCGGCCTGCAAACACACCGATCCCATCCGCGGGTGTGTACGCGCCATCCACCTGATGGCCGATCACACGAAACACCGCTGTCCGCCGGTTCCGGCCGGCAGCCCAGGACATCGAGGCCCAAAGATGACCGGTGACACGAGGGCACGAGACTCGGCGCCGGTCCGGGAATCGGGAGAGCACCGGGCGGCCCGACGCCGAAATGCAGCAAGATCAAGAAATATGACGATCGCGCATGGCAGAGCCCAGCTGAATACGACTCTTCACGGAGGCCACTGATGTCGGATATCTACATACTGGACCACTGGTACGAGACCGACGACGGTACCGAAGTGGTCAGAACGATTGGAATGTACTCGACGGAGGCGAGGGCCGAGCAGGCAGTGGAGCACGCGAAGCGCCTGCCGGGTTTTCGTAATCGCCCCGATTACTTCCATATCGAGAGGCATACGATCGGGCGCGACCATTGGACCGAAGGTTTCTTCACGGCGGGTGCATGAGCATGGACAATCCAGAGGAATCGGTCTTCTTGGTCGAGCACGTCTACCGCGACCATGCGGTGGTGGAGGTGAAACGCATCGGGGTGTACGCGTCGGCAGAGGAAGCACGATCCGCTGTGACCCGGCTCCGTATTCGTCCCGGCTTCTCCGACCACCCCGATGAGTTCGTGGTCCGCGACTACGTGGTCGACCGGGACTACTGGACGAATGGGTATGACGACGGCGACCAAGACAGACGGACAGCAGAATAGACGGCAGGAGTCAGCGATGCCCGCACCGCGATGGGTCGCCCGCGCCAACCGCAGCGGGCTCAACAAGGTCACCCGGTTCGTCGCGCCCTGGGCTCCGGGGTGGGCGGTCGTCGTGCATCGCGGGCGGAAGTCGGGCCGGGTCTTCCGTACGCCGCTGTGGGCGTTTCGCCGGGACAACGGTTTCGTGATCGCCCTGACCTACGGGACCGAATCGGATTGGGTGAAGAACGTGCTCGCCGCCGGCGGCTGTGAACTGGAGACGCGAGGGCGGCGCTATCTCATCGGTTCGCCGCAGCTCTACCGGGATGAGTCGGCCCGGGGGATGCCGCTGTTCATCCGGTTCATGCTGCGCCGGGTCATCAATGCTCCGGACTTCCTCGGTGTCGAGATCGTCCGGGAGCTCGAGAAGCCGGCTTCCTAGGACGGCAGTTCGTCCGGCGCGACCTACCCCGCGAAGTTATGCCGGGATTCCGGAATTGGTTGCAGCCCGGTGTCATACACTCCACCCGTACCGCAGGGAGCCAATTTCGGAATATGGATGGGGTGGGTGGGGAATGTCCGTTCGGCGGATTGCGCTGCTGTCGTTTGTCGTCGGTTCATCGGTGGCACTGGTGGCATGTGGAGGAGTGCAGGCCAGCACGACTCCGATCGGTGAGACGAGTGATTTCGACGCGATCTGTACCGGTGGTGAGTTCCTGGGCCCGAAGCGGACGTCCTTCCCCGACGCGGCGGCCTACGAGGGTGGCCGGAATCCACTGGTGATCATCGAGAACGCGAGTGTCGGACACCCGTCGTCATCAAATAGTTGGACCGGGTTCTCCTCGAGCGATGCGGAGCTGGAACCCATCGGCGACCCGAAGCAGGTGCAACTGGTCGCCTGCGCTGAACACGGGGAAGACCACGAGAGTGTCGGGACCTGCGCCTTCGATGAGGGCGAGACGGCGAAGGTCTTACGCTCCAGCGCGAAGGTGACGATTTTCGAAGCTCGATCGGCCGAGCAGGTAGCCGAGGTGACCGTCGACGCCGCCCACTACACCTGCCCCTCCATCATGTGGTTCAAGGGTGAACCCACGGTATACACCTCGCCGACGTTGCAGGAGTACCGCACGGCGCTGGAGCGGGCCGTACCCGGTATCGACATTGTCAGGTAGCCCCGGAAGGTACAGCGGCAGGGCGCCGGACGCTCGGTTCCAACCAACCGAATTGCGCGCCTGGAGAATTCGACGACTGGCCACGCGGATATCACGAGGGTGAGACGAGAAGCTCGCGGCGGGACTTGATTCCGAGCTTCGCGAATATCTTGCGGAGGTGCCATTCGACCGTGCGAGGGCTGATGAACAACCGCGCCCCGATCTCCGGATTGGTGAGACCTTCCCGCACCAGCCGCACCACCTGGGTTTCCTGGGCGGTGAGTTCGTTTCCGTTGTCCGCGATCGGTTTTCGGATGTTCTCGCCGGTGGCGGCGAGTTCGCGGGCGGCCCGCTGCGCGAATCCTCCCATTCCCATGGTGGTGAACAGGTCGTGGGCGGTGTGGAGGTGTTCGCGGGCGATATGGCCGCGGCGTTCGCGGCGTAGCCATTCGCCGTAGACCAGGTGGGCGCGGGCCAGTTCGCCGCGCAGGCTGGTGCGGGAGAGGCTGTCGATCGCTTGCAGGTAGCGGGTTTCGGCGGCGGTGCCGGTGGCGAGCAGGGCGTGGGAGCGGGCTTCGATACCGGTGGCCCAGTCGGTGCCGGCGGGGGTGGTGACCTCGGTGAGGCGGGTGAGGGCCGCGCGTGCTTCGTCGGTGGCGCCGGTGCGGGCGGCCGCTTCGATGTATTCGACGAGCGACCAGATGGGGATGCCCACCTCCAGCTGGACGTATTCCCTGTTGGCCCGCTGGGCCGCTTCGGCGGCTTCGTCGTAGCGGCCGAAGCTGTTGTAGAGCAGGGCGCGCGCCCAGCTGCCGACCACGGGGCCGACGCCTTCGCCGCGGCGCAGCGCGCCTTCGTCGGCCCGGCGGCCGAGGTCGAGGCATTCGGTTTCGTGGCCGCGCCAGGCGGCGACGAGGAGGTCGGCGTAGAGGGGGGCGGGGATGCCGACGGCTTCGGAGACGGTGCGGATCTCGGCGGCGGCGGTTTCGCCGTCGGCGAGGTCGCCTTCGGTGACGTGGACCAGGCAGCGGACGGTGAGGGCGAGGGGTAGTGCGGAGGCGAGGCCGGATCGGCGCACCAGGTCGAGGTTGCGGATGCTCAGGGCGGAGAGGGTGTCGTGGTCCCACAGGCCGGCGGCGGTCGCGGCGGTAAGCCACAGCCGGCGCAACGCCTCCTCGGGCTGGAGTTCGGGACGGCGGTAGGCGCCGAGGGCGGTCCGCAGGGCGGGAACGGCGGCGCTGTGGCCGTCGAGGATGCGGGTGGCCCAGCCGTCGAGCAGCAGATCGGACGGGCGCGGCGGATGCGGGGCGGGGGTGTCACGGGCGGCGCGGGCGGCGTCGTTCTGGCCGCGGTCGTAGGACTGGGGGCCGGCGAAGATCGCGGCGTCGATGACCTCCAGATAGGTTTCCCGGGCGTGGGCGGGATCGTGGGGCGCGAGCCGGCTCGCGGCGTCGAGCAGCAGGGCGGGAGCGGCGCTGCCGCGGTTGGTGGTGAAGGCGATACGGGCGCGTACCAGGTCGGCTTCGGCGCGCAGGCGGTCGTCGTCGAGTCCGGCCTCGGCGAGGGAGAGCAGTTTCAGCGCGGTATCGGGGTCGCCCGCCTCGTGGGTCGCCTGGGCGGCGGCGAGGGCGCGGGTGCGGCGGCGGTCGGTATCGGGGGTCAGTTCGACGGCGCGGGCCAGGAAGGCGGCGGCCGCGGCGACACCGCCGCGGATGCGGGAGCGCAGGGCGGAGCGCTCGAGTTCGGCGGCGACGGCTTCGCCGGGGTTGGACGCGCCGTAGGCGGCATGCCAGGCATGGCGGTCGGGGTCGGCGGCCGGATCGGTGGCGGCGGCGAGCGCGCGGTGGGCGCTGCGGCGGTCGTCGGGTGAGGCGGCCCAGTAGACGGCGGAGCGGGCGATGGGGTGGGTGAACCGGACCCGGTCGCCGAACTCCACCAGACCTGCCGCGACAGCGGGGGCGGCGGCGTCGATATCGACGCCGGACCGTTCGGCGGCGAGCCACAGCAGTGCGGGTTCACCGGTCGGGTCGGCGGCCGCGACCAGGAGGAAGTGCTGGGTTTCGGGCGGGAGATCGGCGGTCCGGCGCAGGTAGGCGTCGCGCAGGCGCGCCTTGATCGCGGGGGCGGCGGGGAGGCCGAAACCGCCGGCCAGTTCGCCGAGGGTCGAGGTCTTGGGCAGTTCGCGCAGCGCGAGCGGGTTGCCGCGGGTCTCGGCGACGATCCGGTCGAGGACGTGATCGTCGACCGGGCCCGGGATGGTGGCGCGCAGCAGGGCGCGCGCGTCGGGGTCGGCGAGGCCTTCGAGACGCAGTTCGGGCAGGCCGAGGGGTTCCGCGGGTTCGGCGACCGCGTCGTCCTGCGCCCGGACCGCGAACACCAGGGCCACCGATTCGGCGCCGAGCCGCCGGGCGGTGAACGCCAGGGTCTGCAGCGAGGCGCGGTCGAGCCACTGGGCGTCGTCGACCACACAGAGCAGCGGTTGCTCGCGCGCGACCTCCGACAGCAGGCCGAGCACTCCGAGGGCGACCAGGAAACTGTCCGGGGCGTGCCCGCTGCCCAGCCCGAGTGCGGCGCCGACGGCGTCGCGCTGGGCGCCGGGCAGCTCACCGAGCCGGTCGGTCATGGGCAGGCACAGCTGGTGCAGGCCGGCGAAGGCCAGTTCCATTTCGGACTGGATACTCGTCACCCGCGCCACCCGGAACCCGCGCGCGTGCTCGACCAGGTAGTCGAGCAGCCGGGTTTTGCCGACACCGGGTTCGCCCCGGATCACGAGGGCGCGGCTCTCGCCGGCGCGCACCGCGCGCAGCAGTTCGTCGAGCTGTTCGCATTCGCGGTCTCGTCCCGGAACACGCGGCTGCATGGTGCTCCCGTCGGTCTGTCGAACGGACTCGGAACGGCTCCCGTACGGGGAGCGCGCCTGACGCATATCGGAAGAGCTGCCGGTACCGGCGAGGCCGGATGGGGACGGGCCGGCTCGGCCGCGCCCCGGATCTCAGGGGCCTCCGGAGCCTGTTAGGGGTCCGGTGGCCGACGATCCGCCGCCGACGGCGTCCGAGGCCGCACCCACGACCGGGGCGCACCGGAACCGGGCCGGATTGTTCCCCGATGGTGCCGGGCAGCGACGACCAGCACTGTTGTCGGCATGGATTCAGGGTAACCGGCCCGGCGGGGGTCGGCTCGTCTTGCGGGCAGGACCGGGCGGCGGACCGGACCCCGAGGGGGCTTTCGAACTGCCTATCGGCTCACGGATGGATCGGCGCCGGACAGGAGCGGAACCGGTGCCGGCACCGGACGCCCTCGACTGTCACGACCGCGCCGGACAGCGGTCGGCTCCCCGCTCCCCTCCCGGCCGCCGGTCGGCTTCGTCCGGATGACCGGTGCCCGCCAGTGCGACGTCGGTGAACTGCGGCGGCGCGTCGTGGTGGATGCGGGTGTGGGTCGAGGCCAGCGGTAGCCCGGTCCCGCCGTGCCGTTCGGCGACGAACTCGGCCGCGATGGCGAGCGCGGTTTCCTCGGGCGTCCGGCCGCCGAGGTCCAGGCCGGTCGGTGCGCGCAGGCGGGTCAGTTCCGCGGCGGTGATGCCCGCCGCCCGCAACCGGTCGATCCGCTCGGTCTGCGTCCGCCGCGAACCCATCACCCCCACATAGGCGACCGGGAGCCTCAGTGCGCGGGTGAGCAGTGGGATATCGAATTCGGGGTCGTGGGTCAGGACGCACAGGACGGTCCGGTCGTCGACCGCTGCGGTCTCGAGGTAGCGGTGCGGCCGGTCGGCGACCACCTCGTCGGCGTCCGGGAACCGCGCGGGGGTCGCGAACACCGGTCGCGCATCGCAGACGGTGACGTGGTAGCCGAGGAACTTCCCGAGCCGCGCCAGGGCGGCGGCCACCTCGATCGCCCCGAACACGATGAGGCGCGGGGGCGGGGCGCTCGATTCGATCAGCAGGGTGAGCCGCCCGCGCGTCGCGTCGCCGGTCGTCACCCGCTCGGTACGCGCCGCGGCCAATGCGGCGCGGGCCCGCGCCGCCACAGCGTGGATATCCCGGTCCGGCCCCGGCAGGGTGGTCTCGAACGCACCGTCGGCTCCGGCGACCAGCGTATGCCCCGTCGTGTCCGCGGGGCCGTCCACCACCAGGGCCAGCGCCACCGGTTCGCCGGCGCGGACGGCGGCCACGGCGGTTCGCAGCGGACCCGGCGCGGCGGCCCGGACCGGGGTGACCAGGACATCGATGACACCGCCGCAGGTAAGTCCGGTGGCGAAGAGGTCGTCGCCGGTGGGTCCGAAGCGCGCGGAAACGGTGTGACCGTCGGTCAGCGCCTGCCGGCACAGTTCGTACACCGTGGCCTCGACACAGCCGCCGGAGATCGATCCCACGACCGTCCCGGTGTCGTCCACGGCGAGCGCGGCACCGGGATCCCGAGGCGTACTACCGCGCACCGCGACCACGGTCGCCACCGCGAAATCCCGGCCGGTCTCGAACCAGTGGTTCAGTTCCCGGGCGAGTCCGAGCATCGCCACCTCCCACCGCCGCGCGACCGGCCGGACTTCCGCCGCGACACCACCTTTCCGGCGTTCACAGCATGAGCCGGTCGACGACGATGGGCAGCGAGCGGATCCGGCGGCCGGTGGCGTGATAGACGGCGTTGCCGATGGCCGCGGCCACCCCGACCAGCCCGATCTCGCCGACGCCCTTGGTCCCGAGCGCGCTCGCGGGGTCGGGACCGCCGACGAAGACCACGTCCATATCGGGCACATCGGCATTCACCGGGACCAGATAGTCGCCGAATGTCGCGTTGGCGATCCGCCCGGTGTGTTCGTCGGTGAGGGTCTCCTCGAACATCGCCTGCCCGATCCCGCCGACCGTGCCGCCGATGATCTGGCTGGTGGCGGTCTTCTCGTTCAGGATCCGTCCCCCGTCGATCACCGACACCATCCGCGTCACCCGCAGCGATCCCAGCCCGGGGTCCACGTGCACCTCGGCGAATTTCGCTCCGAACGCGCCCGCCACCGCCGTGCCGAGCTCGGTATCGCGCGCGGGTGTGCTGCGGCCGTCGGTGCTGAGTTCCTCGAGGCCGTGGCGGGCGAGGATATCGGCGTAGGCCTCGCCGCGGGCGGGGTCGGCCGGGCGATGGATCCGGCCGTCGGTGACGGTCACATCGTCGAGTAGGGCTCCGCGCAACGGTGATTCGGTATCGTCGGCGACCACATCGAGGAATTCCTGCACCAGCCGCCGGCAGGCGATCCGCACCGCGTTACCGAGCGCGCCGGTGAGTCCCGACCCGCCCGCCTGGGGCGAATACGGCATATCGGAGTCGCCGAGATCGAAACGGACCCGGCCGATATCGAGGCCGAGTTCTTCGGCGGCCAGTTGGGTCATCACGGTGTAGGTGCCGGTGCCGATATCGGTGGCGGCGCTGCGCACATAGGCCGAACCGTCGCGGCGGATCGAGGCGCGGGCCTGGCAGGGCACCCCGTAGAAGGGGTAGGAGACACCGGCGACCCCGTAGCCGACGAGCCACCGGCCCTCGCGCATGGAACCCGGTTCGGGTGCGCGCCGCGCCCAGCCGAACCGTTCGGCGCCCACCCGGTAGCACTCCCGCAGGGCCTTGCTCGACCAGGGCAGCCCCGAGACCGGATGCACCTCGGCGTAGTTGCGCAGCCGGATATCGAGCGGGTCCTTCCCCACGGCATAGGCGATTTCGTCGATCGCCGATTCCAGCGCGAAATTGCCCTGCGCTTCGGCCGGGGCGCGCATCGACCCCGGGCAGGGGATGTTCAGCCGGGCCTGCCGGTCGCGGGTGCGGACGTTCGGGCAGGCGTAGGAGAAGGTCGAACCATAGGACACCGCCTCGTAGTCGTCGTCCTCCCGCGCGACCGGCGAGAGGGCGTGATGCTCGATGGCCAGGAGATCACCGTCGACGGTGGCGCCGACCCGGATCCGCTGCACGCTGAGCGGCCGGTGTCCCACAGAGGTGAACATCTCGGGACGGGTCAGCACCAGTTTCACCGGCCGTTCGAGCAGCCGTGCCGCGAGCGCGGTGAGGATCACATGCGACCACACCCGCAATCCCGCCCCGAACCCCCCGCCCACATAGGGAGCGAGCACCCGGACCCCGCTCTCGGGTACTTCGAAGATCGCGGCCAGCGAGGTCCGGACGTTGTGCGGCCACTGGGTGGAGTCGTGCACGGTGAGCGAATCGCCCTGCCACACCGCCAGGGTCGCCATCAGGCCCAACGGGTTGTTGGTGTTGTCGGGAGTGGTGTAGGTGGCCGCCACGACGGCGTCGGCCCGGGCGAATCCCGCCTCGACGTCCCCGCGGTCGGTGTCCTGGCCCCACGGGTCGTCGAGGATCTCGGCGCGCGGGTCGTCCATCTCCAGCACCGGTTCGCCGGGCTCGTAGTCGATCCGCACCAGTCGCGCCGCGTATCGCGCCTGTTCCGGCGTTTCGGCCACCACCACCGCGAGATGCTGCCCGTAGTGCAGGATCCGGTCGTCGCACAACGGGGCGGGGGGCGAGCAGCCCAGCAGATTGTCCGGGGCACGACGCAGGGCGGGCGCGGTGCGGTGGGTGATCACGGCCAGGACACCCGGTTCGGCCTCCGCGCGTGACGCGTCGATACGCCGCACCCGGCCGGCGGCGATCGTGCTGCCGACCAGTGCGGCGTGCACCATCCCGGGATAGGCGAAATCGTTGGGATAGTGCGCGGCTCCGGTCACCTTCGGGGCGGCATCGACTCGGTCGATGCCCGCGCCGATCACGGTCCGGGAATCGACGGCGGTCACGGGACGCCTCCCGTAACGGTTTCCAGCGCGCGGATCAGGGTGCGTGGGGCGAGGTCGAGTTTGAACGCCGTTCCCCGCAGCGGCCGGGCGCCCTCCATCGCGGCTTCGGCGGCCGCGGCGAAGACGGCCGGTTCCGGGGCGGCGCCGCGCAGTGCGTCCTCGGCGCCCCAGGCGCGCCAGGGCACCGTTCCCACCCCGCCCAGCGCCACCCGCGCGTCCTCGATCACCCCGTCCTCGACCGTCAGCGCCACACCCGCCGAGACCAGCGCGAATTCGTAGGACACCCGGTCCCGGACCTTGAGGTAGTGCGACCGCGTCCCGGCCGGAAGCAGCGGGATCTCGATCTCGGTGACGAGTTCCCCGTGCTGCAGCACGTTCTCGCGATGCGGTGTGTCGTGCGGCGGCAGATAGAACCGGGTCAGCGGGATCTCGCGGGTACCGCCGGCGGCCCGGGTGTGCACGACCGCGTCCACCGCCGTGAGCGGGACCGCCACATCCGAGGCGTGCAGGGCGATGCAGTGCTCGCTGACGCCGAGGACGGCATGCATGCGCTGGATACCGCCGATCGCGGCGCATCCGGACCCGGGATCGCGTTTGTTGCAGGCCGCGACGGTGGGATCGCGGAAATAGCGGCACCGGGTGCGCTGCAGCAGGTTGCCGCCGAGGGTCGCGGTATTGCGCAACTGGACCGAGGCCCCGAGCAGCAGCGCCTCCCGGACGAACGGCAGCCGCTCCCGCACCACCGGATCGGCCGCGAGTTCCTCCATGGTGGTCAGTGCCCCGACGCGGAGCGTGGTCTCGGTCGCGGTGATACCGGTGAGCGGAAGGCGGGTGATGTCGACCAGCCGCGCGGGCCGCAGCACACCGTCCTTCATGAGATCCAGCTGGGTCGTCCCGCCCGCCAGGAAGGAGGTGCCGGGATCGGCGGTCACCGTGGCGACCGCGCGCCCGGTCTCGGCCGCCACCTCGTATTCGAAAGGATGCACCGTCACCGCTCCTCTCGGGCGTCGCGGATCGCCGCGCGGATATTCGGGTAGGCGCCGCAGCGGCACAGGTTGCCGCTCATGTATTCGCGGATATCGGCGTCGGATCCGGCCCGGCCCTCGGCGATCAGGCAGATCGCGGAGATGATCTGGCCGGATGTGCAGTATCCGCACTGGAAGGCGTCGTGGCGGGCGAAGGCCGCCTGCATCGGATGTGGTTCCCCGTCGGCGGCCAGGCCCTCGACGGTGATGATCGCGCGGCCCTCGCATCGGGCGGCCAGGATCAGACACGACACCACCCGTTTCCCGTCCACCATCACGGTGCAGGCCCCGCACGCACCCTGATCGCACCCCTTCTTCGCCCCGGTGAGGGCCAGATGGTCACGGAGTGCGTCCAGCAGGGTCACCCGGGTGTCGACCCGTAGATGATGGGCCGCCCCGTTCACATCGAGGGTGATATCGACCTCGGGCGGCCGCGGCGGCCCCTGGGCCGGTGGACGAATATCGGGCTCTGCGTATTTCACGGCGCCTCCGCTCGGGGGGGTGCGGGAATCTCGGCCACGACGGGTGCCGTTCGACTATCCCCCGTGATACCCGCGGACCGGACCCGGGTGGACCACGGGCCTCGTCCCTGGGGCACGCTCAGGACGTGGGCAGATGGGCGAGTACCGCGAACATCGTCACGGACAGGTGGTGGTCGCCGGTGGCGATCGCGGCGTCCATCCCCGCCACGAGTTCACCGAATTCGTCCCCGGTGATCACTCCGGTGGCGAGTGCGCTGCCGCCCAGTTGCCCGAACATCGGGCGGACGGCCACCGGATCCCAGATGACCGCCTCCGAGCCCATATCGTCGATCTCGAAACCGGCCCCGATCAGCCGGCCGCGCAAGCGGCGGCCGGAACGGGCGTTGGGGGTGGATTCGAGCATCGCCGCGGTCATCCGCGCGACCACCTCGGTATCACCGGGGTGCAGGATCGCGGTCTGCCAATCGCTGTCGACGAGCAGCACCCGCCCACCCGGCCGCAGCACCCGGGCGATCTCGTCGGTGGCGGCGTCCGGATCGTCGAGATGCTGGTAGACCCGCTCACAGCGCACCGCGTCGAAGGTCTCGCCGTCGAACGGCAGCCGGTAGACATCACCTTCCACGAACCGGCACCGGACTCCGGCCGCCGCCGCGCGTTCCCGGGCGACGGCGAGCATCGCCGGATTGGGGTCCACGCCGACGGCCGCGCCGTCCGGGCCGACCCGCGCGGCGAGATCCACGACTTCGCTCCCGGTCCCCGATCCCACATCCAGCACCCGCTCCCCCGCCCCGGCGGCCAGCGCCCGATGCCCCCATTCGCGCATCCGCCGGATACCGGGCAGCTCCGCCTGCAGGTCCAGCATGGTGACCAGTAATGCCATCGGATCGTCGCCGGGCGGGGCCGGACCCTCGTCGCGGTCGGCGGCGAGGGCGTCGAGATGGAACGAGGGTGTCCGCTCAGGCGGCACAGTGTGCTCGCTCGGCATGCTCCCGAGGGTAACCCGGCGTGCGGCCGAGTTCAGGTCAGATGTTTGCGCAGCACCTCGAGATGGGTGGGGCGGGCCTGGTTCAACCGGTCGCGGCCTTCGTCGGTGAGGGCCAGGAAATTGGCGCGGCGGTCGTTCTCGCACGCGGCGCGCTGGACCAGACCGGCCTTCTCCAGCCTGGTCACGGTGCGTGACAGCGCGCTCTGGCTGAGATACATCTCCGCTTCGATGTCCTTCATCCTGACCTTGGATTCCGCCGCTCCGCAGCGGCCGCCGAGGACCTGCAGGAGTTCGAATTCGCTGAGCCCGAGCCGATGATCGGCCTGCAGCGCGTTCTCCAGCTCGCAAGAGGTGACGTGGTACCGACGCAGAGTTTCGGACCACTTCGCACAGACATCGTTGTCGGAGTCGTGGTACATGAGCCGAGATTAGCATGTCAAGTCATTTAATGCATGGTCATTTCATGACAGTGCATTTCATGCGTTGACATTCAATGCTCGTGCATCTAAGTTTTCTCGGGTGACCCTCACCGCAACCACACCGCAGAACCTCGCCTCTGCCGAATCCGCAGCGCCGGCCTCCGGCCGCTGGGGGCCGAAGCTGTGGGCGATTCTCTTCGTCGCCGGACTGGCGATGTTCCTCGACGCGCTCGACGTCTCCATGGTCGGCGTGGCACTCCCCTCCATCGGCGCCGACCTCGGACTCGACACCTCCGCGCTGCAATGGATCGTCAACGGCTACATCCTCGGCTACGGCGGTCTGCTGCTTCTCGGTGGACGCGCCGCCGACCTGCTCGGACGCCGCCAGGTCTTCCTCACCGCGCTGGTGGTCTTCGCAATCGCCTCCCTTGTCGGCGGTCTCGTCGACGAGGGCTGGCTGCTGATCGCCACCCGCATCGTCAAGGGCATCGCCGCCGCCTTCACCGCACCGGCCGCGCTCTCGATCGTCACCACCACCTTCAAGGAGGGGCCCGACCGCAACCGCGCGCTGTCGATCTTCACCATCTTCGGCGCCACCGGTTACGCCTCCGGGCTGATCGTGTCCGGGCTGCTCACCGGCATCGACTGGCGGCTCACCTTCTATATGCCGGTCGTCGTGGTCGCCCTGGTGCTCGTCGCCGCCTACATCGTGGTGCCGCGCAATATCGAGAAGGAAGAAGGCCGTATCGACTACACCGGGGCGGCGCTGCTCACCGGCGGCATGCTCGCGGCGGTCTACACGATCGTCACCGCACCGGAGACCGGTTTCACCACCACGGTCATCGCGACCACCGTCCTGGCGGTCGGCCTGCTGGGAACCTTCTTCGTGGTCGAGAACCGGGTACGCCATCCGCTGGTGCGCCTGAGCATCTTCCGGGTGCGGTCGATCGTGCGGGCGAACCTGGCCGCCCTGGCCATCTTCGGCTCCTACCTGAGCTTCCAGACCATCGTGTCGCTGTACCTGCAGAACACCCTGGAGTGGCAGCCGCTGCAGATGGCGCTCGCCATGGCGCCGGCGGGCATCATCGTGGCCGTGCTGTCGCCGCTGGCCGGCAAACTCATCGACCGGTTCGGGACCGCTCCGATGATCATCGCGGCCCTCGCCTCGTTCGTCGCCGGATACGCCTGGTTCCTCACCCGAGGCGGCAGCGCCGACCCGGTCTACGCCGTGGACTACCTGCCCGCGTTCCTGCTGCTGGGCCTCGGCTTCGCCCTCGGTTTCTCCGCGGTGATGTCGCAGGCCACCGAGGGCATCGCCGACCATGAGCAGGGTCTGGCCTCGGGCCTGGTGCAGACCTCGTTCCAGATCGGCGGCGCCGTGGTGCTCGCCGTCGCCACCGGCCTCATCGGCCATGCCGCCACCGACGGCATCGCCGGTTACCGGCCCGGGCTCTACCTGGTCACCGCGGTCGCGGTGGCCGGTCTGATCGCCTCGGCCACGGCGGTCCTGAACCGCCGCCCGGCACTCGCCGAAATCGCCTAGCCGGTCTCGGTTCGCGAGCGGATGGGGTCGCCGGATCGGCGGCCCCATTTGCGCGTTTCCGATCAGCGGAATGCCTCCGGCCCGCGCCGGGGGCAACCGGTAGAACAGAGCGGGCGGCACCGCCGCGAACCTCCGGGAAGGACCGATATGACCGACACCGCGGATCCGGTGGCCTCGCTACTGGCACGAGTACAACTCCTCGAGGACAAAGCCGCCGTCCACGAGGTGCTCACGGCCTACGGCCCGGCCGTCGACGCGGGGGACGCCGAGGCGGTCGGCCGGTTGTGGGCCGAGGACGCCGTGTACGACATCGATATCCGGGTGATGCGGGGGCGCGACGCGATCACCGAGATGGTGCGCACCGCACCGCATCAGGACTACATCCACGAAGGCTGCGGGCACCTGCTGGACCCGGTCCATATCCGGATCGACGGGGACACCGCCGTCGCGACCTGTCATTCGCTGCTGCTGCGCCGCGATCCCGGCGAGGACGCCTTCCGGGTGTGGCGCGTCACCGCCAACCGTTTCGAGCTGGTCCGCGCCGAGGGGACCTGGCTGATCCGCAAGCGCACCGCGCGGCTGCTCGACGGCAGCCTCGCCGCGCGTGAACTCTTCGCCCGCATGGACCGCTGACCGGCGCGGCAGGCCCGGTCCGGGCCGGGTCCGCGGGGTCAGTACAGGCTGCCTTCGTGGACGGCGCGGTCGAACGGTGTCAGCGGCGCACCGGTGCGCAGGGTGGTCGCCAGCGCCGGGTCGGCCAGATGCAGGCGTCCGATCGCGATCAGGTCGAACTCGCCGGATTCCAGCCGCCGCCCGACCTCACCGATATTGTCCGCGACCTGCGCGGCGCCCTCGGCGCGACTGTCGCGCAGCGGTTTCGCCAGGCCGACGCTTCCCACCGCCATCGCGTACGCGCCGGTGAGTTTTTTCGCCCATCCCGCCAGCGACAGCTCGCTGCCCGCGAAGGCCGGTAGGTCGAAACGGCGGATACTGGCGTCGAAAACGTCCACACCGGCATCGGCGAGGGATCCCAGGACCGTCTCCAGTTCCTGCGGCGTCTCGGCGATACGGGCCCGGTAGTCCTGCTGTTTGTGCTGGGAGAAGCGGAAGAAGATCGGCAGTTCGGCGCCGACGGCGGCGCGGATGGCCCGTACCACCTCCGCCGGGAACCGGGTGCGCCCCAGATGGTCTCCGCCCCAGCGGTCGTCGCGGGTGTTGGTGTCGTGCCACAGGAACGCGTCCAGCAGATAGCCGTGTCCCCCGTGCAGGGCGATACCGTCGAAGCCCAGTTCGGCGGCGGTGATCGCCGCGCGCACATAGGCGTCGAGAACTTCGGCGATATCGTTATCGGTCATCGGCGGTACCGCGCGCGCGGCACGCGCGAGATATTCACCGGAATACGAGGTGGCACCCGCGGTACCCCACCGCCCGGACGGCCGCATCGGCGTCACGGCCGGATCCGGCTCACCCATCGCGCCCCACAGCGGCCCGACATGCCAGAGCTGCGCAACGATACGGCCGCCCGCCGCGTGCACCTCGTCGAGCACGACCCGCCAGCCGTCCGCGGCCGCGGCACCGGACAGCCGGGGCACGCGGGGGTTGTCGACCGCCGCCGGATGGTCGATACCGACGCCTTCGGTGACGATGAGACCGGTGCCCCCGGCGGCGCGGCGCGCGTAGTACCGCGCGACATCGGGGCCGGGCACCCCGCCCGGCGAGGCCGAACGGGTCATGGGCGACATGACGATCCGGTTCGGAATATCCAGGGCACGAACGGTGAGCGGCCGGAAGAGCGCGGGGTGATGCTCGGTCATCCGCCCCATGCAAGCCGCTGCCGGCGGCGGCCGCAGTCCGCCGTCCTACTCAGCGGAAACCGGGCTATTTCCCAGCGGGACCAAACCGCACCGGGGTCCGCTGCGAACCCCAACGGATGCCGAACCAGGGCGCCCGGCGCGCCCGTCCCGATCGGCCGACGACGAGGACTACACGGAAGGTCTCCTCAGTGCGAACCCCGCGATACACGCCCGCCACGGCCCTGCGCCTGGCACTGGCCGGTGCGCTCACCGCCGCCGGTCTCTTCGCCACGACCGGTACCGCGACCGCCGAACCGCCCGGCGTGGTCTCGGTGGAGCAGGTGAACGGCGTCGAGGTCGTAAACGTGTTCTCTCCCGCGATGAACCGGCCGATTCCCATACAGGTCATCCGGGCGAAGAATCCGTCGCGGCCGACCCTCTATCTGCTGAACGGGTCCGGCGGCGGCCCCAACGAGAGCGGCTGGGATGTCCAGACCGACGCCTTCGGCTTTCTGGGCGGCAAGGATGTCAATGTCGTCACCCCCTACGGCGGCAGCAACTCCTACTACACGGACTGGATCCGCAACGACGCGAAACTCGGCTACAACAAGTGGCAGACCTTCCTCAACGAAGAACTCCCGCCCGTTGTCGAGGCCTACCTGAACGCGGACGGCAACCGGATGCTGGCCGGGGTCTCGATGAGCGGCACCTCGGTGCTGAATCTGGCCATCGCCAAACCCGGCTTCTGGAAGAGCGTCGCGTCCTACAGCGGCTGCGCGCAGACCTCCGACCCCATCGGGCACGAATTCGTCCGGATCACGGTGGAGAACTGGGGCGGCGGGCAGAGCGTGGAGAACATGTGGGGGCCGAGCGACGGCCCGCTGTGGCGCGCCAATGATCCGCTGGTGAACGCGGAGGGGCTGCGCGGCACGGCCGTCTACCTCAGCACCGGCAGCGGTATCCCGGCGGCGCCGCACGACACTCCGTTCGATAAGCGAGTGCAGGAGGGCCGCATCCCGCTGCCGGTGCAGATCGCGTTCGGCGGGCCCATCGAGGCGGCCATCCGCGGCTGCACCCTGAATCTCACCAACCGGCTGCGGGAGCTGAATATCCCGGTCACGCTGCACGACCGGCCCGTGGGCACCCACTCCTGGGGCTATTGGGAGGACGATCTGCGCAGCTCCTGGCCGTTCCTGGCACAGTCGGTCGGGCTCCCGGCGAACTGATCGGTCCGTCGCCCGGCGCCGGTGTGACGCGACGCACTCGAACCTCTCGGGACCGAAAACCCGAATTCGGTCAGTAACACAATGCGCGTGGTGCTACATATGTGACCGTAAATAAAAGTATCCCACTCCGGGATATGCCTGAGAGGACTCGAATGAAAGCCAAGAGATTCCGTACGTTCGCCGGCGCCGTTGCCATCGCCGCGGCCGGGGTCGGCGCGGCGGCGGGTGCCGCGAACGCCGCCCCTCTTCCCCTGACGGAGGCCGCGCCGGTCACCGGCGAGGCCCAGGGCGAGGCGGGCACGGGATCGGCGGACGCGCTGCTGCCGCTGCTCCCGCTGCTGCTGTCCGGCTCCGCCGAGGCGCCGGCCAACGCGGAGGTCAACGATGAGGCGGGGACCGGTTCCTCCGATGTCCTGCTGCCGCTGCTGCCGCTGCTGCTGTCCGGTTCCGCCGAGGCCCCGGCCAAGTAACAGCCGCACCCGTTCCGGTTCGGTGATCGCGGCCCCTGTACGCCGGGCGCGGCCGCCCCGACGAGGAACATGCTCCACCCCAAATCTGCGCAGGTCACGAGAGTCCAGTCCGTGACCCCGGACCCCGGAAGCCGTTCCAGGCTCCCGGGGTCCGGTCATTTCCCGACCCGCTGCGTCCGCACCTCCGTCGCATCCGCCGGCCGCGGAATGGCCGTACCGACGATCCATTCGTGTCCGAACGGATCCCGTATCCGCCCCTGCCGGGCACCGTAGGGCTGATCCGCCACCTCGAACACCACCTCCCCGCCCGCGGTCACCATGCGCCGGGCGAGGTCGTCGGGCTCGGTGGTCACCACGGTCAGCAGTACGCCACGGCCGCCGATCCGCAGCGGGTCACGGTCGAACTCGTCGGCGTCCTTCACGGTGAAGGTCTGCCCGCCCGGCAGATCGAGTTCGGCGAAGACGACCCGCCCGGCCGCCTCGTGCCGCTGCACGAGGGTGGCGCCGAACACCTCGCCGTAATACCCGATGGCCGCGTCCGCGCCCTCGACGACCAATTTCGCGACGATCCGATCGATACTCATGGGGCGAGTATGCGCAAGCGTCCACCCGGCGGACTTGGATATTTGTCTCCGCCCGGCGCAGGCCGGCAGTGAGGCGTGGACCACTTCGGCTTCCGCCGATTTGCAACCCTCCCCCCACGGGAGAGTATGGTCCTGATCGCTGAGTCACCGCCCGGCAGCGCTGCCGCGCCCACTCCGGTACTCGGCCCCCCGATATCCCGCCGACGATCATCGCCGGCCGCGCTCGCGCGCCCAACCAGTGAACGGAGTCAGCGATCGTGGCGACGACACTCCCCGCCGGGAATTCCGTGGTCTCGGTGCGAGCGGCGCTGCGCAGCCCGAAACGGCTGCGCGTGGAAGTGCTGGCGGGGCTGGTGGTGGCGCTCGCGCTGATCCCGGAAGCGATCTCGTTCTCCATCATCGCCGGAGTCGATCCGCGGGTCGGCCTGTTCGCCTCGTTCACCATGGCCGTCACCATCGCGATCACCGGCGGGCGGCCCGCCATGATCTCGGCCGCCACCGGCGCGGTCGCGCTGGTGGTGGCGCCGGTGGTGCGCGACCACGGCCTCGACTATCTGATCGCGACGGTGATCCTGGGCGGGATCATCCAGGTGGCGCTGAGCGCGGCCGGCGTCGCGAAACTCATGCGGTTCATCCCGCGCAGTGTGATGGTGGGATTCGTCAACTCACTCGCGATTCTCATCTTCATCGCCCAGCTCCCGCATCTGTTCGGGGTGCCGTGGCTGGTGTATCCGATGGTGGCGGCGGGTCTGGCGATCATCGTGGGACTGCCGAAACTCACCACCGCCGTGCCCGCTCCGCTGGTGGCGATCGTGGTCCTCACCGCGATAACCCTGACCTTCGCCTTCCAGGTGCCGAACGTGGGCGATGAGGGCGAATTGCCGTCGAACCTGCCGGTCCCGCTGCTGCCGGACGTGCCGTTCACCGTGGACACCCTGCGGATCATCGCGCCCTACGCGCTGGCCATGGCACTGGTCGGACTGCTGGAATCGCTGCTGACCGCGAAGCTCGTGGACGATATCACCGACACCCCCTCCGATAAGACGCGTGAGGGCTGGGGGCAGGGGGTCGCCAATATCGTGACCGGATTCTTCGGCGGGATGGGCGGTTGCGCCATGATCGGCCAGACCATGATCAACGTGAAGGTCTCCGGTGCCCGCACCCGGATCTCCACCTTCCTGGCCGGGGCTCTCCTGCTGGTTCTGGTGGTCGGCCTGGGCGGATTGGTGGCACAGATCCCGATGGCGGCCCTGGTCGCGGTCATGATCATGGTGTCGGTGGGGACGATGGATTGGCATTCGGTCGATCCGCGCACCCTGCGCCGGATGCCGATCGCCGAGACCACCGTGATGCTGATGACGGTCGGCGTCACCGTGGCCACCCACAACCTCGCCTTCGGCGTTATCGCCGGAGTACTCACCGCCATGGTCGCCTTCGCGCAACGCGTCGCGCGTTTCACCGAGGTCGCCGCGGTCGACGACGCGACAGCCCCGGACACCCGCGTCTACAAGGTGCGCGGAGAGCTGTTCTTCGCCTCCAGCAACGATCTCGTGCATCAGTTCGACTACACCGGCGATCCGGACAATATCGTGATCGATATGTCCGATACGCATATCTGGGACGCCTCGACGGTCGCCGCCCTGGACGCCGTCACCACCAAATACGCCGCCAAGGGCAAGAAGGTGGAGATCACCGGACTGAATTCCGCCTCCGTCGCCCGGCACCGGCAACTGTCGGGCCATCTCACCTCCGCCCACTGAAATGCCGGACGACACGACGCAATACCTGCAGATCGGGCAGGTTGCCGAACGAACCGAGCTGTCCCTGAAGACCATTCGCCACTACGACGAGGTCGGCCTGGTACAGCCCTCGGCGCGTTCGGCGGGCGGGTTCCGGCTCTACACCCGGGCCGATATCGACCGGCTGCTGGTGATCCGCCGGATGAAACCACTGGGTTTCAGTCTCGCCGAGATGAAACAGCTTCTCGACACCGTCGACATTCTCGGCGACCCGACGGCCACCCCCGAGCAGCGCGCCACCGCGAACGCCGGCCTGCTCGACTACCGCGACCGAGCCCGCGAGAACGCCGACCGGCTCGCCCGGCAGCTCGCGTACGCCCGCGAATTCACCGAGCTGCTCACCGCACGCGTGTCATCGCGGTAGGGCCCCGGGTGCCGGTAGCGTCGGTGCGGGAGAGGTTCGTCGACGAGGAACGGGGCATCGTGTGAAATACCGTCAGCTCGGCAATTCGGGTCTGCGGGTGTCGACCTTCACCCTCGGCACCGCGACCTTCGGCAATACCGACCCGGCCGGTTGGTCGTGTATCGATCTGCCCCAGGCCCGCCGCCAGATCGACCGCTGCCTCGACGCGGGCGTCAATCTCATCGACACCGCCGACGCCTACGCCGGCGGGCGCTCGGAGGAGATCATCGGCGAGGCTCTCGGCGCCCGCCGCGATTCGGTCGTCCTCTCGACCAAGGTGCGGTTCCCGGTGGGCGAGGGCCCCAACGATGCCGGACTGTCGCGCCACCACATCCTCCGGGCGATGGACGCGAGCCTGCGCCGGCTGCGCACCGACTATGTGGACATCTACCACGTGCACGAATGGGACGGTCTGGCCCCGCTCGAGGAGACGATGCAGGCGCTGGACTCACTCGTACAGGCGGGCAAGGTCCGCTACCTCGGGGTGTCCAATTACGCGGGCTGGCAACTGATGAAGGCGCTGTCGATCTCGGAGCTGCACGGTTATCAGCGGTTCGTGAGCAATCAGATCTATTACTCGCTGGAGAGCCGGGACGCAGAGTACGAACTGCTGCCGCTGTCGGTGGACCAGGGGCTGGGCGTCATGGTCTGGAGCCCGTTGGCGGGCGGATTGCTCACCGGCAAATACCGGCGGGACCGGGAACCCGAACAGGGCCGCCACGTCGGCGGATCGAGCGAACCGCCGGTCCGGAACCGGGAGAAGCTCTACGACACCATCGACGCGGTGGTCCGCATCGCCGACGCCCACGGTGTCGCGCCCGCCCAGATCGCCCTCGCCTATCTGCTGACCCGGCCCGCCGTCAGCACGCTGGTGGTCGGCGCCCGCGACGAGGACCAGCTGGCCGAAACCCTGCGGGCCGGCGAGATCGAACTCGAACCGGATGAACTGCGATTCCTGAACCGGATCAGCGCACCCGAGTTGATCTACCCGCACTGGCATCAGGACTCGATCCCGGCGGAGTACCGCGGTCTCTCCGACAAGATCCTGCATCCCGGCGACTGATCCCGCGCGCCCGATCCACGCGCCGGTGATCCCGACCGCACGCGCCCGGATCCCACTACGCCCACGCGGCGACTCGACGCGCCGTTTCCGGCAACGCCGCGGCACCTGGCCGCGATCGCGGAGCGTCCTGGCGGCTTCTGCGTGCTGTCGACCCGGCTCGACGGGTTACGCGGGCCCTATCAGGGGCGTACGGTCGGCTTTAGACCATTTTAGTGGCGTAGGCCACATTTTAATGCTCGTGGCTATATCCGAGCCCACCCCCTTGTGAGCGGGCGTCGCCGAACAGGGAGTTCTCCATGAAATGTGGAATGAGGATGGCAGGGGCGGTCGGGGTGGGCTACGTCCTGGGCCGGACACGCAAGATGAAACTGGCGCTGGCGCTCGCCGGATACGGCCTGGCCAGGCAGGACGGGATACGTGAACTGCGGGAGCGGGCGACCTCGCTGGCCGGTTCCCCGGCCGAACTCTCCAAGATCACCGATTCGGTGCGCGGTGAGCTGCTCGACGCCGCCCGTTCGGCCGCCATCACCGCCGCCGGGCACCGCATCGACGCGTTGAACGCCAGGTTGCAGCCGCATCCCGACGACACCGCGGAGCCCGGCGAGGACGACGACGAGGACGATACGGCCGAAGACGTGGCCGACGAAGGCTCCGAGGACGAGGTATCGGCCGACGATGCGCACACCAGCGATACCGGCGAACCCGAAAAACGCCCCCGCCGGGCACCGGCGCGACGGGCGACGAGCACCACCCGCCGCCGCACGGCCGAGCAGCCCGCTCGGACCTCCACTCGATCCGGCGAGCGCCGGTCGGCGACCGCACGCCGCTCGCGGGCCGGCGCCGAGAGCCGGACCGCGGACAGCGCGCCGGTCCGGCGTACGAGGAGATGAGCCATGGCCACGAAGACCGGAAAAGATGTCCTGAACAAGGCCGGTGCGACCGCCACGCCCACCGACCAGCTGCGGCAGTCGCTGCAGGCACTCGGCGCGACCCTCGCCGGACGCGCCGTTTCGGGGGTCTCCGACCGGGTCAGCGGTACCGCCGACCGCCTCAACAAAGTGGCCGAGGGCGGTGGCGGCACGCTGCTGTCGGCGGTGACCGGCGCCGAGAAGCTGGCAGAGGGTAAATCCCCGCTCTCGGCTGTGATGAGCGCCGGCGCGAGCAAGATCGGACGAGGTATCAAGGAGAAGTTCCAGGGCGCGAAGGAGGCTCTGACCGGCGGAAAGGGTAAAGGTTCCGGCGGGAAGAAGCTCAAGCTCACCAATATCGTCGAACAGCTCGACGTGGGTGTGCCGATCGACCTCGCCTACGACCAATGGACCCAGTTCGCCGACTTCCCGAAATTCATGAAAAAGCTCGAAACCGTCGATCAGGTCTCCGACGAGAAACTCGATTGGTCCGGCAAGGTGTTCTGGTCCAAACGCAGCTGGCAGTCCACCATCGTCGAGCAGGTGCCGTTCGAACGAATCGTGTGGCGCTCCAAGGGCGAGAAGGGCTTCATCGACGGCGCGGTGACCTTCCACGAGCTGACACCGGACCTCACCCGCATCATCGTCATCCTCGAGTACCACCCCGGCGGCTTCTTCGAGAAGACCGCGAACCTCTGGCGGGCCACGGGCCGGCGGGTCCGGCTGGAACTGAAACATTTCCAGCGCCACCTCATGACCGAAGGGGTGCTCCATGCCGAGGACATCGTGGGCTGGCACGGGGAGATCCGGGACAACGAGGTCGTCGTGGACGACGAGACCGCGCGCCGCGACGAACAGGACCGCGACGAACAAGACGACGAGGACCGGCGGGCGGACGACGAATACGAGGACGACGACGGCGAAGACGACGAGCCCGAGGATGACGAAGACGACGCCGAGCCCGCGGATGAGGAAATATCCGAGGCCGACGGCGGCGCGGACGAGGAAGCCGGGGAGCCCGCGCCGCGGCGCAGGCCGGCGGCACGGCGGCGTACCTCGACCGCTCGCCGCTCGGCCCCCACCCGAGGGGGCCGAGCATGACCATCGAACCCGCGGGCGGTGGCGGCGGCACCATGACGGCCCGACCCAACTCGTCGAGCCTGGCCGACGTGGTGGATACGATCCTGGACAAAGGGCTGGTCATCGATGCCTTCGTCCGGGTGTCACTGGTCGGCATCGAACTGCTGACCATCGACGCCCGGGTGGTGGTGGCCAGCGTCGACACCTATCTGCGATTCGCCGAGGCCGTCGACCGGCTCGAGATATCCGGCAGCGAACCGACCGGGCTCCCGGATCTGGTCGGAAACGTCGCCGAAGGCGGGGCCCGGCACAAGACCAAGGGCGCGCTGGATGCCGCCGGTGAGAAGGTGATGGGCTTCTTCGACGAAATGGAGGAGAAGCACCGGCAGGCCGGGAGCAGGTCGGACTGATGTCCACCGCACAGGACACCGCCGCCCGCTCCGCGGCCGGGTTCTACGTGTACGGCGTGGTCCCCGCGGACGTCGAGCCGCAGGATGGCGCCACCGGTGTCGGGGATCCACCCGCCGAGGTCGCCGTGATTCGGCACCGCGGGATCGGGGCACTGGTCAGCGAGATCAGCGACCGCCCTCTCGGCACCCCGGAGGATCTGACCGCACACGCCGCTCTGCTGGACGGTTCGGCGGCGGTCGCGCCGGTGCTCCCGCTGCGCTTCGGCGCCGTGCTGCCGGACGCGGAATCGGTGGAGCACGACCTGCTCGAAGCCAACTACGACGAGTTCGCCTCGGCGCTGGAGCAATTGGAGGGCCGGGCGCAGTTCGTCGTCAAAGGACGCTATTCGGAGGACGCGATCCTGCGGGAGGTCCTCGCCGAGAACCCCGAGGCCGATCGGCTGCGCGAACGGATCCGGGCCACCGGCCCGGAAGCAGCCCGCGACGCGCGGATGGCGCTGGGCGAGAACATCTATCACGCACTCGAATCCGCACGCGCCGCGGACGCCCGGCGAGCGGTCGAATCGCTCGAGCCCCTGCGACCGGTGATCAGCGAACGACCCCCCACGCACGACCTGGACGCCGTCCACCTCGCGATTCTCGTCGAGCTCGCGCGCCGCGACGAGCTGGAAGAGGCCGTGTCCGAGGTCGCCGGGCAATGGGACGACCGCGTGGCGGTGGAACTTCTGGGTCCCATGGCCGCCTACGACTTCGTCATGAAACGCGAACCGGAGGATTGATCATGGGTCTGCTCTCCGCGATCGTCTCGCTACCGCTCGCTCCCGTGCGCGGGGTGATCTGGCTGGGCGAGGTGATCCAGGACCAGGTCGATCGGCAACGGCACGACCCCGCGGCCATCCGGCGGGAGCTCGACGAGATCGACCGGGCAGCGGCGGCCGGACTGCTTTCCGACGCAGAACACAGACGTGCGCAGCAGGAGTTGCTCGACCGGATGATCCGGCCGTCGGGCGGCCCGACCGGCGCCCCGGAGGAGTGATACCAGGTGGACGATGTCGAATCGGAACCGCCGGTAGTGAGCGCGGCGCAGGCGGGTTCGGCCGCGATCGCGCAACTCGGCGAACTGACCCCGAAACAGATCCTCGGCGCCACGTCGACCGAACCGACCGACGCCGGATGGCTGGTGGAGATCGAGGTACTGGAGGACCGGCGTATCCCCTCCTCGTCGGACATGCTGGCGCTGTACGAGGTGGAGATCGACGAGGACGGAAATCTGCTGGCCTACCACCGGACCCGGCGCTACGCACGCGGTAGCTCCGATATCGGCGGGAGGGGGTGACGATGACAGTGGTGGGTGGCGGCGGATATCCGCCGCAGCCGTACGGCGGCGGTCATCAGTCGAGCAATCTCGGCGACATCCTCGAACGGGTACTCGACAAGGGCCTGGTGATCGCCGGAGACATCCAGGTGAACCTGCTCGATATCGAACTGCTGACCATCAAACTGCGGTTGGTCGTCGCCTCGCTCGAGACCGCCAAAGCGGTCGGGATCGACTGGTGGGAGACCGATCCCTGGCTCAACAGCAACGCGCGGCGCGTGCAGCAGGCCGACCACGACCTCGAACTCGAGAACCGGAAACTGCGCGACCGGGTCGCCGAACTGGAAGCGGGCCGGGCGCCCCGGCGGTCTCTCGAACGCACCCGTGCAACCGAGGAGGAACAGGACGGTGGCTGAGGACACCGGGGTCTGGCTGTACGCGGTGGTCGGCGACGACCGGCTCCCGGACGAGCTGGCCGAGATCACCGGTGTGGCGGGTGAGATACCACGCGTCGTGACCTCGGGCCCGCTCGCGGCCGTGGCCGGATCGGTACCGCTCGCGGTATTCGGGGACGAGCCGCTACGCCGCAATCTCGAAGACCTGGACTGGCTGGAAGCGACCGCCCGCGCGCACGACGCGGTCGTCTCCGTGCTCCTGCGGCAGGGCGCGGTGGTGCCGCTGCGGCTGGCGACCGTCTTCCACGACGACCGGCGGGTGCGGGATCTCCTGCATGAACGCCGCGCCGATTTCGAATCGGCGCTGGCACTGGTGCGGGACCGCACCGAATGGGGCGTCAAGGTGTACTGCGACCGCACCGCCCGTACCACCGCGGTCGCCGAATCCGGGTCCACCGGTGCCCCCACCGGCCGGGGTACCGCGTATCTGCGACGCCGCCGTGCCCAGCTCTCCGCCCGGGAGTCGGTGGAACGCGACGCCGCGGCGCGGGCCGAGGAGATCCACCGCCGCCTGGTTCGCGGTGCCGCGGCCGGAAGGTGCCAGCCGGTCACGGATCCGGTGCTGAGCGGCACCCGGGACTGGATGGTGCTCAACGGCACCTACCTCGTCGACGACACCCGCACCGACGAATTCGCCGCCACCGTGGACGAACTGGGCGCCGCACTACCCGGAATCCGGCTGGAACTGACCGGTCCGTGGCCGCCGTATTCCTTCGCGGGTGTGGAGCGGGATACCTCGTGACCCACCCCGACCGTGAGCGCCGGGTCGCGCTCATCGATCTGCTGGACCGGGTGCTGGCCGGCGGCGTCGTCATATCCGGCGACATACGGCTCTCCATCGCCGATGTCGATCTGGTCCAGATCTCGCTGCGGGCATTGATCTCGTCCATCTCCGCGCTGTCCGGCGACGCCCTCGACACGGTGTCGCGGCCCGCGCTGGAGGGCACCGCCGATGACTGATTCCGGCGACCTCCGGCCCCGGATCGACGCCGATCCGGAATCCGTCGAGCGCGGGCTGGTCACGCTGGTCCTCACCCTGGTCGAACTGCTGCGCCAACTGATGGAACGGCAGGCCCTGCGGCGCGTGGACCAGGGTGATCTGGACGAGGACCGGATCGAGCGCATCGGCACCACCCTGATGCTGCTCGAGGAGCGGATGGACGAACTACGCGACCACTTCGGACTCACGCCCGAGGATCTCAATATCGACCTCGGGCCGCTGGGCACCCTGCTGCCCCGGGAATGAGGGCATGGCCCGGGCGTCCACGTCAGCCCAGCGCCCACCACAGGCATCCGGCCTGGACCAGGACCGCGAGCGCGGGCCAGACGAACAGTGGCACGCCGCGGCGCCCGGTCCCGCGCCGCGAGGACCGGCGCCCGGCCACCCACACCACGACGGTCGCGAGCAGCGCGAGCACCGGCGCCCCGAAGGCACCGAGCAGCAGCAGGTCCAGATGCATCCGGGCCTGCTGTTCGGCACACAGGTCCGGCTGCCCGGTACACGACGGCGAGGAGAAGGTCCCGCTCCACGCCACCAGCCACAGCGACCGGAATCCGCTCACCACCGCGAGGACGCCGACCCCGGCCCACAACACGACGGCCGCGACCGCGTCGGCGACACGTCTCCGCGAACCACCCCTGGCTCCGTGTTCGGGCACAGCGATCACCGCGAGGTGAGAACGGAGCCCAGACCGGAGGCCAGCGCCCGGCCAATGGCGGCGGCGCCGGGTTCCAGCTCTTCCCGGGCGGCCCGCGGACCGGCGATACCCTCCCGGCCGGACATATTCGTGCCGAACACCTCGGCGGTGACGAAGGCGTTGCCGGTCCGGAAAGCGCTGGTGGCGGTATCCGCCGGTGCGCCCCAGGCCGCGTAGGACTCTTCCCCGAGCCCGATTGTCGGGCTACCCTGCACGTTCTCGCGAGCGCGGTCGAAATGCGCTGCCGCTGCCCCGGCCGCGTCGTCACCGAGATGTAGCGAAATCGACAGCGTGATGGTTCGCGATATCGGCGCCCCGGAGGTCCAGGGTGTCGTTGCCGCGTAATCCGCCCGGCAGACCTTCACCGGCTGTCGCGGCCGGGACAGGTGCTCACTCGAGTCTTCGAAACGAACCGAATCACTGAACAGCGGGCCGGTGAAATGACGGACGGCATCCAGTACCGGTGCGGCGACCACCGCGCAGGAATCCGCGATCCCGGCGAACACCGGTTGCGCATCCGCCGTACCGGCCTGTTCCCCGCCGCATGCCGTCAGAACGAGGAGGACCGGCAGGACGCCGGCCGCGATCCCCCGCGATCCACCGTGGGGTCCGGCGCTCACTCTTCGACTCCGTCCTGTTTCCACCCGTCGTCCTGGTTGTCGTATTCCTGGGATTCGGTTGTGGGCCAAGTACTCTTCCCCTCGGCGTTCACCATCATCCCGGCCGGGTTGGTGATCATGTTCTCGAGGTGCCGAGTCGCGAGATAGACCTTGGTCTGGGTTTCGACGAACCCGGTGATCGCCTCGACGATCAACTCGACCCCCGCCACGATCGCGGAGTTCATATTGTTCACCGTCCAGACCAGTGCCGCGCCACCGGTGGCCGCCGATTCTCCCAGGGCCACCCCAACCTCGCCGAGGAGTGTGCCGAGTTTGTTGACGATCGTGGTGTAGAGCTTGCGGCCCTCTTCTGCGACGGTGACGAGTTCGCCGTGGATCGTGTCGCAGAGTGCTTTGATGCCGTCGACCGCGGCCAGCTGCGAGGTCTTCGAGGCGTTGTACGCCTTGTAGGCGCTGCCGTCCCAGTTCCCCTCCAGATTGAATTCGGGACGGTTCATCCGGCCCGTGACGCCCGCGACCTGCGCGCCGAGCACCTGCCATCGGGCCGCGTAGTCGACGAAGAGCCAGGGCGCGAACATGCCCTCGATCGGCTGCGCCAGCTTGTCCAGGAGTTCTTTCAGCTTCGCCTGCATATCGTCGCGATCGCCGGTGAGCATCAGATACGCCGCGGGGCTGATGAATTTGAGTTTGTCGAACTCGTCGTTGATCCGGTCCGGCAGTTTCTTCACCTCGTCCACCTTCTCGGTGAACAGGTCGCGGAGTTCGGCCAGTTTCTCCTCGGTCAGATCACCGCTCATCAGATGTGGTGATCCGTTTCTCCGGCCACCTGGTTCAGTGCCTCCTGATTCGCCAGCTCCTGGGCGCCGAAACTCAGTGCCGTGGCATGCAGGGCGTTGCCGACCTGCTCGGATGAGGTGGCGCCCTCGTTCAACCGGTCCTGGATATAGGCCGCGGCCTTGCGGTAGGACTCCCAGGCGCCGATGAAGAGCGGGCCGAACTGCACCACCGTGTATTCCAGCCCGTCGATGGCGCCGGCCGCTTTCCGCAATTCCGGAGCGGCCTCGTTCAGCCATCCCTTGGATACCTTCTCGAGCAGATCCAGATCCGCTTTCAGTTCGCGTACCATCAGATTTCGCTTTCCAACAGGTAGTTCTCGTGCCGGATGACGCGGGCCGCCAGTTCCCGGTCGGTCTCGCGGTCCAGGAAGACGTCCCGTACGACCTCCGGCGCGCGGGCCCGGATCAGCGCACAGCACTCGACGATGTCCTGCGCGATGTACTTCTGGTCGGTACGGGCGGCCCAATCGGGATCGACCGTGATCGAGATCAGCTTCGACCGGGTGGCGACCACGGTGATCCCCGGTTCGTCGTAGCGGTTGTAGCCGGGACCGTGCACCGTATGCGGCTGCTGGGTGAACAACTCCTCGTGGAGCTCGCGGTACTCGTCGTAGGTACGGGTCCGGAGCAGCAGGGGTGTGGCCTCCCGCAGCGTCGGGATCGTCGCCGGAGGTCTCGTACCCGTCGCTATCAGCCGTTCGGTCAGCTGCCCGACCGCCCACCGATGGGCGTCCATGATCGACTTCCCGTACCTGTCGGGGGCGAAGGCGTCTTTCCACGCGCGCTTCAGGGTGATCGCGGTGGGCAGACGGTCCGGTCCGACCTCCACATCGACGAGCACGGACTTCTCGATGACGGGCCCGGATACCGCCGCGCCACCCGGACGGAAATCGTCTCGGGGGCGCCAGGGGTCGTACCCCTCGTCCTCGTCATCTCCGTAGAGAGAGTATTTCCCTGCCAACCTGCTTTTCCTCTCCACAAACGCACGCCGGACCCGCGCTCCCGCCTCGCGGTGGCGCAGGCACGGATACACACAGGGGTTGGACGGTCCCGGACCGATTCCGGTTCCCTACGACCCGATCGCCTCACCCGGGCCGTGCGGCGCGCGCTTCGACCCCGGCCACGATTGTGTCCGCGACCAGGCGGGCATGCCGCCGGACCGCCGCCGGGCTCCGGGGATCGGCCGGGGCCATCCGCTGGGCCATGGGCAGCATGGAGAAGGGCGCGGTGGCACCGTGCGCGATGAGGAAATGCAGCGATCGCAGGTCGGCACGGCTGAGGACCTTGTCCCGGATCAGCGGTTTCAGTGGTTCGGCCAGCAGGATCAGCATCGGCTCGATATGCCGGTCGTAGAGGTAGGTCAGGCGGGGGCCCTCGATGGCGGCCTCCATACTGATCAACCGCACCACATCCGGATATTCGGCCTGCAACTCCAGGAAGCGGATGATGCCCGCCCGGAATTCCGCCATCGGCGGCAGCCCGGACTTCGCCGGCCGGATCTTCAGCAGGGTGAACGCGTTGGCGAAGATCCAGTCCACCACCGAATACCAGAGCGCCTCCTTGGACCCGAAACGCTGATGGATCAGATTGTGACTGACGCCCAGTTCACGGTTCACCGCCGCCACCGAGGCGCCCGCGAAACCGTCGCGCGCGAAAACCCGCAGCGCCGCCGCGAGGATCTCGTCGGCGGAGGCCGGGGAATCACCGGCGGGCGGGCGGCCGCGGGCCTTGCGGGGGCCCCGCGGTCCGGATGCGGCCACAGCGTCCATGGCCGCGATTATATTGACCCCAATCAATTTATCTGCGAGGGTGACTGCCATCACTTGGTTCCGCGGTGTGGCGGATCGCAGCGCCCCGGCCGCGTCCGGCCCGCGACCCGTCCGCACCCCGACGAGAACGGGATGCTGTTATGGAATCCTTTGTGCACCTGCGGAAAGGCACCACTCCCGACCGGCTGCACGCCGATCTCGACGGCCTCAAGGACGATGAGCTGGGTCGCGGTGGGTTCACCGGTCGCACGGCCCAGCTGTACCGTCGCAACGATCCGGTCAGCTATCGCGCCGAAGGTCCGCTGACGCCCGTGGACGTCCTCGCCGACGCGCTGAAACCCACCGATTCCACCGATCCCGCGGGTAGCCCGCTGCTGCTGTTCTCGAACGCCGACTGCCGGATCCTGCTCAGCCGCCGCACCCGGGAGATGCCGTTCCTCGTCCGCTATATCGACGGCGATCTGCTGTCGTTCGTGCACAAGGGGTCCGGCCTGCTGGAAACCGAATTCGGGCCGTTGCGCTATCGCGAGGGCGACTGGGTCTACATCCCGAAGGCGTGCACCTTCCGGCAGGTCCCCGACAGCGAGACCACCCTGCTGATGGTGGAGGCCACCGAGGAGTTCCGGGTGCCGCCCGCCGGACCGCTGGGCCGGCACTTCCCGTTCGACCCCGCCCGCGTCGTCGTCCCCGAGCCGCGGGCCATGGACGACGACGGCCGCGACGAATACGAAGTGCGGCTGATGCACGAGGGCGGTCCGACCTCCCTGTTCTACCCGCACCATCCGCTGGACGTGGTGGGCTGGCAGGGCGACAACTTCCCCTTCACCTTCAATATCGCCGATTACAACGTCGTACTCTCCGACACCGTGCATCTGCCCGCCACCGTGCATCTGTTCATGCAGGCCACCGGCGTGTACATCATGAACTTCCTGCCCAAACGGGCCGAATCGGCGCCGGGGACCGAGACGATTCCGTGGTATCACCGCAATGCCGACTACGACGAGATCGCGTTCTTCCACGGCGGTGACATGTACGGGGTGCCGATGCCGCCGGGACTGATCTCCCACGCGCCGCAGGGAGTTCACCACGGCGCCCCGGAGAAGATGCGGGAACGGGCGCGCCGCAAGCGCGAGGAGATCACCACCATCGGCTGGACCACGATCGCCGTCGACACCCGGCGCCGGCTGATTCCCTCTCCCGAGGTCATGGCGAACAATCTCGGCGCTCACTGAGCCCGCACCCGGCCGGATACGCCCGCGCGGCACCCGACCGGCGGGCCCACGACGCCGCTCATACCGAACAACGAAGGCAGGCAACCGATGTCGCATCATGTCGAACGGGTCCCGTATGTCGTCGCGTACGCGAACACCTCCGGCACCCGGGATGCCTACGGCGGTCTCACCGAGATGGTCACCCTCGACTCGATCCTGGTGAAACCGCGCGACGTCGAGTCCGACACGGTGCTGGTGCTCATGCATCCGGTATCCAGCGGCACCTACCTGCCGATCGTCACCGCGCTCGCGAAGGCGGGGCATCACATCATCGTCTGCAACAGCCGGTACCGGGGCGCCGACGCGGCGCTGCTGATGGAGAAGGTCGTACAGGACCTCGGCGAATGCGTCCGCGATGCCAGACAGCGGCTCGGCTACCGCAAGGTGGTGCTGGCCGGGTGGAGCGGCGGCGGATCGCTCTCGGTGTACTACCAGCAGCAGGCCCAGCATCCGACGGTGACCTCGGCCCCCTCGGGCGACGGCCCCGACCTCACCGAACTCGGCCTGATCCCCGTCGACGGCATCCTGCTGATGGCCGCGCACATCAGCCGCCATCACACGCTCACCGAATGCATCGACCCGTCCATCCTCGACGAGTCCGACCCCACCCGGCGCGATCCCGAACTGGATCTCTACAACCCGGACAATCCCAACCGGCCGCCCTACGATCCCGAGTTCGTCGCCCGGTTCCGCGCGGCCCAGGAAGACCGCAACCGGCGAATCACGGCCTGGGTCAAGGAAAAACTGGCCACGATCCAGGCCTCCGGCCGTCCCCAGGACGAATTCTGTTTCGTCGTCCACGGAACCATGGCCGATCCCACCGTGCTCGACCCCACCCTCGATCCCAACGACCGCACCCCCGGCGAGTCGTATCTCGGTGAACCGCAGGAGGTGAACACCGGCGCGTTCGGTCTGGCCCGCTTCACGACACTGCGCAGCTGGCTGTCCCAGTGGAGTATCGACGACGCCCGCGGCGACGCGGTGGCCTGCGGGCCGGATATCACCGTCCCCACGCTGGTGCTCTACAACGCCGCCGACAATGTCTGCACCCCCTCGCACGCGCACCGCATCCACGCGGCACTCGGCTGCGCGGACAAGGAATTGCACGAGATCCCCGGGGCCAACCACTACTATCTGGGCCCCGACCAGCGAGAACCGCTGGCGAAGGCGATCGGGGTCGTGGACGGCTGGTTGCGTGCCCGCGGTTTCGGCCCGGCCGGATAAGCGGCCGGGGCCCGAATCCGCGGCGCCACCGCACCCCTCGACACGACACCCGGCGACCAGGGAGATAATGCCGCGATGGACTCCGCGACAACCGGCGCGCTGGACGGCATCCGCGTACTCGAGATCGGCACCCTGATCTCCGGCCCCTTCGCCGGTCGCCTGCTCGGCGATATGGGCGCCGAGGTCATCAAACTCGAACCGCCGGACGCGCCCGACCCGCTCCGCACCTGGGGGCAGGCCGAACTGGACGGGCACCACTTCTTCTGGACCGTGCACGCCCGCAACAAGAAGGCCGTCACCCTCAACCTGCGCGAGGACACCGGCCGCGACCTCTTCCTCGAACTCGCCGAGAAATCCGACATCATCGTCGAGAATCTGCGCCCCGGCACTCTGGAACGGTGGGGTCTCGGTTACGACGTCCTGCGCGAACGCAACCGCGGCATCATCCTGGTGCGGGTTTCCGGTTACGGCCAGACGGGTCCGGAGGCACACAAGGCCGGATACGCGTCGGTCGCCGAGGCCGCCAGCGGGCTGCGGCATATGAACGGGTTCCCCGGCGGGCCGCCGCCGCGCCTGGCGCTCTCCCTCGGCGACAGTCTCGCCGGGATGTTCGCCGCGCAGGGCGCGCTGGCCGCGCTGTACCGGCGGACCGTCACCGGCGAAGGCCAGATCGTTGACGCCGCGCTCACCGAAGCCTGCCTCGCGGTACAGGAATCCACCATTCCCGACTACGACATCGGCGGCGTGGTGCGGGGACCGTCGGGCACCCGGCTGGAAGGTATCGCGCCGTCAAATATCTACCGGACCGCCGACGGCAGCTGGGTCGTGATCGCCGCCAACCAGGACACCGTCTTCCGCCGCCTGTGCGCGGCGATGGACCGCCCCGAACTGGCCACCGACGAACGCTTCGCCGGCCATACCGCCCGCGGCCGCAACCAGGACGAACTCGACGACATCATCGGAGCCTGGGCCGCGCGACGCCGGCCCGACGAGATCATCGCCACCCTGAGCGAGGCCGGTGTGATCAGCGGCCCGATCAACACCGTGGCACAGGTGGTCGAGGATCCGCAGTTCCTGGCGCGCGGCATGATCGCCGATCACTACGACGAGCGGATCGAACGCACGGTGAAAGGGCCCGGCGTGGTTCCGGTGCTCTCGGCGACACCGGGCACCATCCGCAACGCCGGTTCGGTGCGGCCGGGTCAGCACAACGACGAGGTCTACGGCGGGTTGCTCGGCAGGTCCACGGCCGACCTGGAGGCGCTGCGGTCACAGGGGATCGTCTAGGTTCCGGCCGGTCCGAGTCCGGGTCGGCATCATCGTGTCGTCGGATTGGCCGCGGCCCGCTACGGTCCACATCCGGACGAGCCCGACCGACCGGGTTCAGAGCAGGGCGGTACGTGGAGTCTTCAGGCCGATGGCGGTTGATCCGGCGAGTTCGCGGGTGGTGTCGTAGTCGAAGATCACGTGCCCGCTCAGCACATCGACATCGCGTTTGAGCCGCTGCATCGGATGATCGGTGAAATGGACACTGCCGCCGGAGGCGTGCAGCAGGTCGGCGATGATCGCGCGGGATTCGCGCACGATATGAGCGGCGGCGAGACGGGCGTCGGCACGCACCCCCACCGCGACCGGGACACCCGCGTCGAGCAGGCCCTCGATCTCGGCCACCGTATCGTCGCGCAGACCCCGCAGCGCCCGTAACCGCACGCGGGCCTGGCCGAGGTGCGACCGTGCCATCGGCTTGTCCTGCTGCCGGGTGCCGCCCTCATAGAGGACACGACCCTCGAGCCGGTCGGCGTAGAGCGCGGTGGCCCGTTCGGCGGCGCCGAGCGCGGGCATCGATGCCGCCAGAGCGAGGGCGGGGACCAGCGGCCAGCGGTAGGTGGTGGCGTCGTGCAGGGCGGAGCCGGGGGCCGAGCCGCTGTTGATATCGGCGGAACGCACCAGGCGGTGGGTGGGTACCAGCGCATCGCCGATCACGACATCGTTCGAGCCGGTGGCCCGCATCCCTTCGGTATGCCAGACATCGTCGATGGTGATCGCGGCGGCGGGGAGCAGCGCCAGCGCCGGGTAGAGGCCGTCGGCCGGACCGCACAGCGCGCCCACCATGATCCAGTTCCCGCCCATCACACCGGTCGCCCACGACCACCGGCCCGACAGGCGCACACCTCCTTCGACCGGGGTGCCGCGACCGGTCGGGGCGAGCGGGGCCGGGCACAGGAAGGGCCGGGCGGCGGACGCGTCGATCTGGGCCTGTTCGGGAAACAGCGCCAGCAGCCAGTTGTGCAGCGAATAGAAACCGAGGGTCCAGGCGCTGGAAACGCAGCCGTGTGCCATGCGGCGAATGGGGTCGAGGATGGCGGGAAACTTCGCCTCGTGTCCGCCGAATCGCTTGGGTGCCAGCAGTTCGAAGAATCCGGAAGCGGCGGCGGCATCGAGGGTGGCCTGGGGCAATCGGCGCAATTCCTCGGCTTCGCGGGCCCGATCGGCGAGTTCGTCGACGAAATCCTGGGTGATCAGCGCCGCGTTATCCGACTCTGCCGCAGTCATATCCGGACCGTACCATACCCGAGAGTATGGAGCGGAGCCTTCGAATATTCCCTCACATTCCCGACACACCGCGGCAAATACTGGCATTTACTGGACTTCCCTGGAATCGCCGTTTAGATTCTCCCCCATGCCCACCGCCGAGGCGCTGGAACAGCGCATAGCCGAGCTGCGCGCCCAGGTGCGCCGCGCCGCCGGTTCCGGAGACCGGACCGCGGCCCGCCGGCTGCGTGCCGAACTCCGCGCCGCCGAGGCGGATTGGGATACCGCGGTCCTCGGCGGCGCCGAGAATCCCGAGCCGCCCCGGCAGACCTCGGCCGCGGTGCCGGTGCGCGAACATGTGCACCGGGCGCTGACACTGCTGTCGGTGCCCGCCGCCCCCAAGCTGGTGCTCGCGGTGCACGAGGCGTTCTTCTCCGGCGACCTGGTCGCGGCCCGGCTCACCAGCCTGCGCCGTGACGAGGAGCGGTCCTTCCGGGCCGCGCCGTTCGCGCGGCCGTACTACCTGTGTGCGGCCATGACCACGGATCTGCTGGCACCCGCGCGTGGTCTGCTGGCGGTGAGTACCTGGCCGTTGGCGCAGCGTATGGTCGGGCCGTTGAGTCCGCGGGTGGATCTGCTCACGGCGGCCATCCGGCTCTCCCGGCACACCATCGATCACGGGTGCCCACCGGCCGGGCAGCGGGTGCTGTGGCAGCTGGCGGTATCGATACCCGGGGCGGCGGACGGGAAGAATATCGACCCGGACGTGGTGCTGGCGGCCGCGGAACGCGAACTAGAGGTACACAGAGACGACGACACACAGCAGCGGGCCGACGCCGCGGAGCGGGCGGGGCGGCAATTGGCGGATCCCGCGGCGCAATTGTTCGGCGTTCGGCTCGCGGTGGCCGAAAGCCGACGGAACGGGGCCTGAAAGAGATGATGCCGGCCGAGAAATCACTGACCGCCCGCCTGGACGAATTACGCGGGGCGGCGGCCACCAGCCGCCACAACGCTCGCACCATCGCCGCGCTCACCGCCAATCCCGGCTGCGCGCGCCGCGCGTTACTCGACGCCGCCGCCGTGGACAAAACGGAAGTGGCCCGGGAACTGGGATTCCCGGCGCAATTCGGTCAGTCGCCCTTCGCTATCACCCGGGGTAATTCCTTCGAGGCCATGGTGAAGGCGCACGGCTGCGCGGAACTACTACGTCTGCTGCGGGAGGAATTGGGTCTCACCATTCCCGAAGTGGGGTACCACGATCTGGCGACCGTCGGCGACAACGCGACGAATTCGATCCGCTACCAGCGCACCAAACAACTCCTGGGCCAGGCGCTCACCTCCGGCCAGGGCACGCTGTTCGACCACCCCATGCTGCGCCTGGAGATCGCCGGCGCCCCCGCCTATCTCGAACCCGATGTGGTGGCACTGCAGATCGGCGGCAAGTTCTACGTGGTCGAGATCAAATCCTTCGCCGTCGTGGACGGCCAGGCCGATCCGGCGCAGGTCGCCTCGGCGGCGCGGCAGTCGGCGGTGTACGTGCTGGCGATGCGGGAACTGCTGCGCGAACTCGGGCGCTCCCCCGACGACGTGGCCCACCAGGCGATCCTGGTGGCCGCCCGGGATTTCACCAACCGCCCGGTCGCGGCCATGCTGGATCTGCGCAAACAACTGGCGGTGATCGGCCGCCAGCTGTCACGGCTCACCTCCGTGGACGCACTGCTGGATCTGGTACCGCCGGGCGCCTCGTTCACCCCGGGCGAGGGACTGCGCGACACCGTCGCCGCCATCCCCTCGCGATACGCGCCGGAATGTATGTCCAGCTGCGAACTGGCTTTCGCCTGCCGGGCCGAGGCCCGCGACAACGGCTCGGTGGACACCCTGGGCCGGGGCGTCTGCGACGATCTCGGCGGTATCGACAATCTCGACACCGTGCTCGGGTTGGCCGAGGGCGCACTGACCCCCGGTCCCGAACACGCCGATATCGCCGAAATGCTGCGGCGGGCACACGCGTTGCGCCTGGAGGTCGCCCGATGAGCGTGCTCGGCGCGCTGGCGAAGGCCACCGCGGCCCGTACCGGCCGCGCCGAGCCCATCGCCGACCGGCGGCACTACCACCTCTCGGCCCGCCCGCTGGTGCTGGTGCCGCTGCGGCTGGCCGGTGAGGCCGCCGCACCGCTGGCGGTGATGTTCGGGTCGGGGCCGCACGATTCGACGGTGCTGATCGTGGCCCAGCCGCGCGACCGGGTGCTGCGCCTGCGTTTCGTCGAACAACTCGCCGACCGGGTGCTCCCCTATATCTCGGCGTTCTGCGAGGAGGCCGAGGAGCTGACGGTGAAATCGACCGGCGAGACCTATCTGCGCTACCTCGACGCACCGCAACTGCTGCTGCCGAACCCCGCCGGGGTGCAATTCCTGCGCCTGCTGGGCCGTTCGGTGCGTTTCCATCGCACCGAGGGCGATAACGCCGTGGTCGAATCGCTGCCGCTGCTGGGCCGCTGGCTCACCTGGTTCGGCGATCGCTCCGATTTTCCGGGGTCGAGTGCCTGCCTGGCGATGACCTCGGTACTCACCACCCATTGGGCCTCCGGCCAGTCCGCGCTCGAGGACGGCAATCTGGCCGCCCTGCTCGGCTGGATCGACCCGCCCGCCGGCCTGACCGGACCGCAGGCCGCCGCGCTCGCCGAGGATCCGCTGACCGCACCCCCGGCGGGTCCGGCCACCGATCCGGGATTCGACAACGAGGAACTCGCACCGCTGATCACCGCCTACGACGGCGCCGAACACGAATGGGCGAAGGTGATCGCGGCGGAACGGCTCGAACAGGCACTACGCGGTCAGCTCGAACCGACCTGGCAGCTGATGTGGCGGGCGGTGGAACTGCTGCGCGCCCTCCCGGAGGGAGCGAGCGTGGAGAAACGGTGGACCGACGACCGGTCGGCGTTCTCCTGGTTCGTCTCCGATATCCCGGAGGGCTATCCGCAGGCGCGCCGGGATTCGGCGGTCTCGGCCACCCGGCGGCTGCTCAAACAGGAACAGGCCCTGGACACCTTCCAGGCGCAGCGCGCCTTCGACGACCCCCGGGTCCTCATCGAATACCGGCTGGTGGGCGAGGCATTCCAGGGCACGGTCGCCGACTGCGAACCCGAGCGGCGGGCCAAACCGAAATCCCGGGAGGTGCCGCGCCCCTACCTCTGGGTGCATACCACCGACCCATTCCGCGGGCGAATCGGGGAAACCCTGATCCGGATCGACCGCCCCGCCCAGAAAGCGGAGGTGGTCGCGGTGGACGACGACCTCATCCAGCTCGAATTGGTGAGCGGTATGGGCCAGGGCAAGAACCCCGCCCCGGGCAGCGTGCCGGAGGAGGGCGACGCCATCGGTTTCGCGCGCTTCTCCCCCACCGGTTTCGCCGGTCCGCCCGCCAAACTCCCGCCCCGCGAGGAAACTCCGTGGACCCACGGCGGGCCCCCGCCGGAACCGGGCCTCGAACCCGTGGAGGAATGGTCGTGAGCACCGCGGACGAGGTCATCGGCCGGATCCTCGCCGATCTCGACGATCCCGCCCATCGCGCGCTGGTCGTGGACTCCCCGCCCGGCGCGGGGAAATCCACCCTGGTGGTGCGGGCGGCACGCCAGATGGCCGCCGCCGACGACGAACAGCGCATGATCGTCGCGCAGACCAACGAACAGGTCGACGATCTCATCGACCGGCTCGCCACCGCCGACCCCGCGCTGCGTATCGGCCGCCTCTCCGCCGGTGACTACCGCCCCAGCGCCCGCATCGACCGCGAGAACGTGGACGTCGCCAATCGCGCCGCCGACCTGGAACGCTGCGCGCTGGTGATCGGGACCGCCGCGAAATGGGCCACCCTGGACGAGGGCCGCTGGACCCACGCGATCGTCGACGAGGCCTATCAGATGCGCTCGGATATGTTGCTGCGCATCGCGAACCGGTTCGAACGCGGACTCTTCGTGGGCGATCCCGGCCAGCTCGACCCCTTCGCCACCGTCGATTCCGACCGCTGGGCCGGCCTGTCCTGGGACCCGACCATGAGCGCGGTCGCGGTGATGCTCAACCACAACCAGGGCATTCCGGTGCATACGCTGCCGGTGTCGTGGCGGTTGCCGCCCTCGGCCGCGGAGGTGGTGTCCTCGGCCTTCTACCCCTTCGCCCCGTTCGCGGCGGGCACCCGGCCCGAGCAGCGGAGTATGGAGTTCACCACCCGCGGGTTGCGGGGCCCGGTCGACGAGGTGCTCGACGTTGCGGCGGCGCACGGCTGGGCGTATTACGAACTGCCCGCCCGGCATACGCTGCGCACCGATGCCGAGGCGGTGGCCGCCATCGCCGACCTCACCTGCCGGCTGCTGGAACGCGGCGGGGTGGCGCATTCCGAACACGGCACCCGTGAGATCGACGCGAGCCGGATCGCGGTCGGCACCGCCCACCGCGACCAGGCCCAGGCGGTCCGGGACGCGCTCGCCGGTACCGTCGCCGCCACGGTCACCGTCGATACCGCGAACCGGCTGCAGGGCCGCGAATACGATGTCACCGTCATCCTGCATCCACTGTCGGGCCGGCGCGACGCGGGCGCCTTCCATCTCGAAGCCGGCCGGTTGTGCGTGCTGGCGTCGCGGCACCGGCACGCCTGTATCGTCGTCGGCCGCGCGGGGATCGGTGAACTGCTCGACGCCCACCCCTCGGCCGAACCGGTCTATCTCGGGGTGCCGGTCAAATTCCCCGACGGCTGGGAGGCCAATCAGGCCGTACTCGCCCGGCTGGCCGCCCACCGCGTTCCCGCCGCGGTCTGATCCGGGGTCACAGCGGTAGCGGACGCAACCACAAACCGGCCGGATACACCACGACCGGTGTGCCCGCGACGGTTACCCGGCCCTGCCAGTATCCGGGCGTGACCTGCGGGGTGAAGGCCAGCCCCAGCGGTACGGCCCCGAAAGTCAGATAGGTCTCGTTCGGCCCGTTCGGTGTCTGACGACCGGGGAAACGATGGGCACCGCAGGCCAATTCGACACCGATACCGTCACCGGCGACGAACATCCGGCAGTTCTCCAGCGGGGTACCGGAGAACGTGGTGGGTATTGGCCCCTGCGGTGGTGTGATCACCAGGTATTCCCCCGCCGGGACGGTATTGCGGGGAATCCAGGGCTCCGCGGCGCCCGCCACCAGGGGCATTCCGGACAGCGCCGCGCATACGAGGCCCGCGACGGCGATACGACTGATTCTCATCGACCTGCTCCTGATCACTCGGGGACAGCGCACAGTAGGTCGAGTCTGCCCCAGCGGGCTCGCGGATGCCCGGCGATTGCCAAGCCCGGGAGTGGCGGGCACTATGGCGGGCATGCGAGTCGTGATCGAGCTCCGTCCTGCGCCCGAAGTGGTATCCGCCGCAATCGAATCCGCGACCGCGATCTCGGCCGCCGATATCACCGGCCCCCTCCCCGGATTCACTCTCGACCCGGTATTCCCGCCGGTGGTCCTGCCCGGTGCCACACCGGTCAGCGACTCCACCCGGCAGCAGACCGCAACCCTGCTGGTCCGGGGCGAGATCCCCGACGACGATACCGCCGCCCGCACCGCCCTGGCCGGGGCCGCCGGAGTCACCGGCATCTTCGCCGATCCGGTGATCGAGCCGGTACTCACCTGCGGCGACGACGGCCCGGTCGGCACCTGGAACGATGTCGCCGCCCGGCTCGGCCGCGACGAACTGGCCGCGGCCGGGCTCACCGGTGCGGGCGTGGCGCTGGCCATCGTGGATACCGGGATCAACGCGGCGAAGGTGAATCAGGTCAGCGGTGCCACCATCGCCGTCGACGCCGCCCGCAGCTGGAATCCCGCCGGAGTCACCGGCAAGGCCGGTGAATTCGAGGTCGACCACGGCACGATGTGCGCCTTCGACGCGCTCATCGCCGCCCCGCGCGCGACCTTCCTCGATATCCCCGCGATGCTGAGCACCCGATCCGGGGGCAGCCGGATGGACGGACTGCTCTCCGACGCCATCGCCGCCTTCGCGCATCTGCGTACCGTGCTCACCGCACAACCCGAGGACCGCCGGGCCCTGGTGATCAGCAACAGCTGGGGATCGTTCTCCCCCCGCTGGGATTTCCCGGTCGGCGATCCGGGCAACTACTCCGACAACCCCGATCACCCCTTCAACGTCATCGTGGGTTCGCTGGACGCGGCCGGCGCGGATATCCTCTTCGCCGCCGGCAACTGCGGTCGCGACTGCCCGGACGGCCGCTGCGCCTACCCCGAACGGCCCATCACCGGCGCCAACTCGCATCCGTCGGCGCTGTCGGTGGCCGCTGTCGATACCGGAGCCGGGCGGATCGGCTACTCCTCGCAGGGCCCGGGCCGGCTCAGCGATCGCAAACCGGATATCTGCGCCTACTCGCATTTCCTGGGTTCCACCGCGTTCGGCCCGCAGGCGCCCGATTCCGGCACCTCGACCGCCTGCCCCGTCCTGGCCGGGGTCGTGGCCGCGTTCCGAACCCGGTGGCCGGCGACCGTGGTCCCGCCGGCCCGGTTGCGCGAACTGCTGCTGAGCACCGCCGGCGCGGCCGGTGCGGCGGGTTTCGACTACGACTTCGGTCACGGCATCGTCGATCCGGGCGCCCTGCTGGCGGAACTGCGGAAGGTCGCCGCACGCGCGTAACGTGAAGGGGTGCCGCTTCTGACCGTAGTTCTCGCGCCCGGCTCGGTGCTCGCCGACGCCGTGCGCGCGCTCGGGCTCGCCGAGGACGAGGTCGACGGCGAGTACGGCCTGATCGATCTCGATCCGGGCAGCGGCCGGTTCGCGCTGCGGGTGGCCGCGCGCGCGGCGGCCCGCCTGGCCGCCGATCCGGCGATCACCGTTTTCGCCGACCCGTCCATCGGCCCGGCCGATCGTTCCGGGGAGTCGAAATAAGCGTTCTCCACGGGGTTTCCAGAGCCGTCCCCGTTCTCGTCACACCCTCGAGCGGTGATGTGACCCGTCACGGTATGTGGTATCGGTAGCTCGTGGAAGGTACACCGTTCGGTCGCTATCGGCTGCTGGAACCACTGGGGTCGGGCGCCATGGGCGAGGTGCACCGTGCCTACGACACCGATACCGACCGCGTCGTGGCGCTGAAGGTGCTGGCCCCGCAGTTCGTCGACGACGAGGTGTATCGCAGCCGTTTCCAGCGGGAGGCACGGGCCGCGGCGAAACTGCGCGAACCGCATATCGTGCCCATCCACGATTTCGGTGAGATCGGCGGCCGGCTCTTCCTGGAGATGCGGCTGGTGGAGGGCCCGAACCTGGCCCGCCTGCTCGCCGACGAGAAGCGGCTCACCCCCGCCGCCGCGGTCGCGGTGATCGGCCAGATCGCCGCCGCCTTGGACGCCGCGCACGCCGAAGGGCTGGTGCACCGGGATGTGAAACCGTCGAACATCCTGATCGCCGCCGACGATTTCGCGTATCTGATCGATTTCGGCATCGCTCGCAGCGAGGGCGACACCACCCTCACCGCCACCGGCGCGATGATCGGCACCTTCGCCTATATGGCCCCGGAGCGCCTGACCGACGACGACTCCGGTGTGCCCTCGGATGTGTACTCGCTGACCTGTGTGCTCTACGAATGCCTCACCGGCGCGAAACCGTATACGGGTGAGAGCGTGCAGCGGCAGATCGCGGCACATCTCAACGAGAAGCCGCCGCGGCCCTCCACCACCGGAATCCCGGCCGCTTTCGACGCGGTGATCGCCAAGGGCATGGCGAAGAAGCCGGACGCCCGCTACGCGTCGGCCGGCGACCTGGCCGCGGCCGCCCAACGGGCCCTGGCCCGGATGGACGCTCCCCCGCGCCGGCCACAGCGGGCCCTCGGCACAGCGGCGGCGGTACTGATCTTCGCGGTCGCCGTGGGTTCGGCGCTGGCGCTGACCCGCACCGGGTCCACGGTGGTGACAGACGCACCGGCCCCCGGGGCACCGGTCCCGGCCACCGTGGCCCCGGCCGCGCCGCTGGGTGATCCGGTCGCTCCGCTACCGGACGACTCCGTGCCCGCCGGGACGGTTCCCGCCGACGATCCGGCCCCGGCGGGACCGCCCACCTCCGTCACCGTGGTACCGGCCACCGGCGCCCCGGCCGCCGAACCCGCTCCGACGACCTCGCAGGTCCTTCCCGGCGATCCCGTGGCCGAGCCCGGGGCCACCGCCCCGCCCGACACGACACCGCCCGACACGACACCGCCCGCCCCACCACCGGTCCCACCTCCCGCAACGGAAACCTCCGAGCCACCGCCGGACACCACCACCGAGACACCGGACCCGACGACGACCGCTGCTTCGACTCCGCCCACGACCACCTCCGCGCCCTCGACCACCCCCTCCGCGATACCGTCCGCCAAGGGCACCTCGGCCGCGGCCGGAATGACGAGAGAGGCGACCGGTACGCGGAGCCCGGCCGCCACCACGACCGGTACTGCCACCGCCCCGGCCAGCAGCACACCGTCCACCCCGCACGGCAGCACGATCGCCACCACCCTCGACGGCAGCACAACCACCACCGCTGAGGTCACGCCGACCGGGTAAGGCCCGTCGGCGCCATCCACACGGGTCGGTATCACCTGTCGAGGCCCACCGACGGGACGTAGGTATCGTCAGCCCGGTGCGGCTACGTGTGCGGGCCCAGAGCAGCAACGGCGTCCACCTGCCTGTTCGAGCGGTCTGCGCGTCTGTGCTCCAAGCCTTATGAGGAGTCCGATCACACACCGGTCGCGGACATCGGCCACGGTGGGCAGCAGGCGATAATCGGACTCGACCCGGGCAGCGGAGCCCGGCCTCGGAGGTAGCGATGACACCGGAAACCGCAGGCACAGACCGCCGGGCCGTTATCGTCGGCGCCGGAGTCGCTGGGCTCACCGCGGCCCTGGCCCTGCGGCAGCGGGGATGGCAGGTCGAGGTGCTGGAACGTGCTCCCGAGATCGGGCCCGCCGGATCAGGGCTCTCTCTGTGGCCCAACGGTTTACGGGGACTCGATGCGATCGGAGTCGGCCCGCAGGTGCGCGCCCGGGCCCTGACCGCCACCGAAGGCGGGATGCGCGACACCTCGGGCCGGTGGCTGTCGCGTATCGATATCGCCGACCTGCGCGAACGCTACGGCGATCTGGTGATGATCCACCGCACCGCGCTCTCGGAGATCCTGCGCACCGCACTGGGAAGCGAGCCGCTGCGGATCGGAACAAGGGTGCGCACCGTCGAGCCGACCGCTCCAGGAGTCCGCGTCCACCACGATCACGGCAGCTCCGAGGCCGATCTGGTGCTGGGCGCGGACGGGATCAACAGCACGGTCCGCGCCGCCCTGTGGCCGGACGCTCCGGCTCCCGTCTACGCCGGATACACCGCGTGGCGTGCGATCGTCACACCCGCGACACCCGTGCGGTCCGGTGGTGAGACCCTGGGCCGCGGCACACGTTTCGGTATCGCCCCGATGCACGACGGCCGGGTGTACTGGTTCGCCGCCGCGAACGCACCCGCCGGACAGCGGAATCCCGGAGGTGACCTGGAGACGTTGCGCCGTCGCTTCCGCGACTGGCACGACCCCGTCCCCGCCCTGCTCGACGCGGCCGATCCGGCCGCCGTCCTGCATCACGACATCTACGAGCTACCGCCCCTGCGCACCTACGCCCGCGACCGGGTGGCGCTGCTCGGCGACGCCGCCCACGCCATGACCCCCAACCTCGGGCAGGGCGCGAATCTGGCGATCGAGGACGCGGTGAACCTGGCCGCGGTCCTCGACCGGCTACCGCGGATCCCGCTGGCACTGGCCGAATACGATCGCGTCCGGCGCCGGCGGGTCGAACCCCTGCTGCGCCTGTCCCGGCGCATGGGTATCGCGCTGCAACTGCCCTGGGGCCCGGCCGTTTCGGTGCGGAACACCGCACTGCGCCTGGCGCCGGGCAGCGCGGCGCTGCGCGCCCTCCGGCCGGTGCTGGCCTGGGAGCCGCCGGGCCGGGCCTAGCGGAGTGCGCGCCGGGTCAGACCCATTCGCTCCGGGCGAGGTCCAGTATCACCGGGTGCATCAGCGTGGAGGGCTGTTCGCCGGTATCACGGCGGTCCGGGGCGAAAACGGTCGCCGCGGGCAGGCTCTGCCGGTCGATCGAACGCAGCGGGGCCGGCGGATCGAGCGCGAGCCGGGGGGCCGGTTCGCGGGTCGCCAGGAAGAAACCCCAGTCGCCGAAGCTCGGCACATCCACGTGATAGGGCAGCACATGCAGTCCGGAGGCGCGGATCGTCGCCCCGATACACCAGTACGAATGGGGCGCGAAGAACGGCGAACCCGACTGCACCACCATTGTCGCGCCGGGCGCCAGCACCTGGGTCGCCATCGCGTAGAACTCGGTGGAGTAGAGCTTGGCGATGGAGGTCTGGTCGGGGTCGGGGACATCGACGATCACCGCGTCGTAATCGGATTCGGCGGTGCGCAGCCAGGCGAACGCGTCGGCGTTGACGGCCCGCACCCGGGGATCGGCGAACGCGTTCCGGTTGAGCTCGGTGAGCCGGGCGTCGGTACGCGCCAGTTCGGTCATGGCGGGATCGAGCTCCACCAGGGTCACGGACTCCACGTCCGGGTAGGTCAGGATCTCCCGCAGCGCCAGACCGTCACCCCCACCGATGACCAGTACATTCCTGCGGGGTCCGGCCAGCGCCGGATGCACCATCGCCTCGTGGTAACGGTATTCGTCCACCGAGGAGAACTGCAGGTCGCCGTTGAGGAAAAGCCGAGTGTCGCGGGTGCCGAACGGGGACACCGATTCGGTGAGCACGATCTTCTGGTATTCGGTCTGCTGCTGCCGGACGATCGGATACGCGAACAGCGCCTGCTGGGCGGTGGCCTCGAACCGGTCGGCGTAGATATAGCTGCCGACGAGAACGGCGGCGACGGCCAGGGTCACCGCGCCCAGCGCCACCCGCAGCAGATGCGAGAGGTCGCGGCGGAACCACACGATGATCAGCACCAGCCCGGCGACCGCGTTCACCACGCCGACGATCAGGCTGCCGCGGATCTGCCCGAACACCGGTAGCAGCAGGAACGGAAACGCCAGCCCGCCCAGTAGCGCGCCCACATAGTCGGCGGCGAACAGATCCGCCACCGCGCTCCCGGCGTCCTGGCGACGGATCCGCTGCAGCATCTCCATCAGCAGCGGGATCTCCGCGCCCACCAGCGCGCCGATCACACACGCCGCCAGCACCAGCGCCGCCGTGTACAGGTTCAGCCAGGCATAGGCCGCGTACAGCATCAGCACCGACAGCCCGCCGAACAGCGCCAGCGCCAGTTCCACCGCGACGAACGCGGCGGCCGCCCGGTGCCGCAGCGGTTTCGCGGCGAGCGCGCCGACGCCCATCGCGCAGACCATCACGCTGAGGGTGATGGACGCCTGGGTCGCGGTGTCGCCGATCAGGTAGCTGCCCAGCGTCACCAGGGACAGTTCGTAGACCAGCCCGCATGCCGCGCAGACGAAAACCGTGGTCAGCAAGGCGACCCGGGCGAACCGTCCCGGGATGCCGCCGGATACCGGATCGTCCTTGGCCGGGACGGAATTCCCGGGCAGGTGGCCACTACCGGGGTCGTCGCCGCTTCCGGACGAGGAGCCCGCTCCGGCGGCGGGCGCGGCCCCGGATGTTCCGGATTCCCGACGCACCGCACCGGCGTCGACGGCGACCTGGTCTCCGGTGGTCTCTCGCGCCGTCAACTCAGGTGAGCGCGGACGCGACCACCGCCGCGACCGCGATATGGATGGCCGCGCTCACCCACACCCCCGGATGCAGTTCGTGCTCGTTCACCACACCCCGGAACTCGCCCGGCGTGGTGAATTCCAGGATGAGGAACGCCAGTGCCATCGCGACCAGGCCGATGATCCCGTACACCGCGCTCGACACCAGCGCCCGGCCGATCGCGCCCTCCGAGGTCCAGATCGCCGTGGCGACGATGATCCCGACGCCCAGCATGTTCGCCGCCACCAGCAGCGCCGCGTTGCGGTTGCGTTCGATCCAGATCTGATGCCGCAGATTGCCGGGGGTGAGCACATCCACCATGACGAACCCGAGCACCATCAGCACGATGCCGAGCCCGGAGTAGGCCGCCGCGGCCCCGGCGTTCGCGGGCAGGTCTTCGAGCATTGCTTCCTCCTGGAAATCGGTCTGTCTGCGAAACGCGGCTATTTACCGTCGCCGGAACCGCCGCCGCGGAAACCACTGTTATCGCTGGGCCAGCCGAACGCGCTGACGTAGCTGTGATGCCGGCGGTGACCGTTGCGGTAGTCGTCGACCAGGATCTTGGCGCCGGACCCGTTCGGGGAGACCGCGATGATGTCGTCGCGGTACTGCAGGAACGTCATCGGACCCGAGGTCCGCCGGTCCAGCGGGCGCGACGCCTTCGCGATCTCGTCGGCCGCGGTGTTGGGCGCCTTGTTCGCGGTGTAGGCCATCCCGTTGTTCGCCTCGTCCAGTTTGGCCGCCCGGGTGTAATGCGATCCGATATAGGAGCGCGCACCGCTGTTGTCGTCGTCATCGGACCCACAGCCCACGAGCACCGCGGCCAGGACCGCGCACATGGCAGCGATCACCCAGGATTTACGACTCACTGAAACCTTCCCCCGTCCGGCACGCAGCCCGTCTCGTTACGCAGTTCCTCAGGACGGCGACTGCGGGTAGATCATAATCGCACTCCGGTAGAGCACCTGCCCGATCGCGGCTTCCTTTTTTCCGGATTCCCCGAAATCCTCGAACGACAGCCGCGTTCCGTCCTCGGCGACATAGTCGTGGTAGGCCAACGTGCCCGACGGCGTGAGCCCGGTGGTCGCCTCACTCACGTACTGCGCGTTCCCCGACTCGTCCAGCCGGAACCGTTTACCGTCGTGCTCGATATCCTTGCCGCCCGGCGCCGGGATCCCGGGCGTCTCGGTCCACAGCACGAGTTCGAGATCGGGGTCCTCTTCCACCGACAGCCACTTCCGGCTGCCCTTCGCGGTATCCAGCAGATGCTCGCTCCACCGGTAGCCGCCCTCCTTCAGGCGCAGCGACCCGCGAACGCTGTAGGTCTCGCCGAAGATATCGACGATATCCCCGGCCTTCAGGGCACGCGGATCCCCGCGCAGGGCATCGGAATCCTTATCGGCGAACGGATCCACCGGACCCGCCGGAGCCGCGGGCGTCCTGCGCTTGCGCAGCAGCAGATACACCGCCACACCGGCCACCACGAGCACGATGAGCAGCAGAACGAGCAACAGCGCGTCGATGGCAGCCTCCCTCTGGCGATCTCCAGCGGAGACTAGCATTCGCCGCCGGAGGTTTCAGGTCACCGGTGGGAGCCGGAAACCTCCGCGACGTTTCCGGTGATCTCAGGTCTGCTGCGGCGCCTGCACCGGCGGCGGCGCGGGCGGCGCCGACTGGGTGACCTTCGGGTCGGGCAGTTCGTTGGGGGCTTCCGCTCCGGGGCCGGCCGGGGTACCGGAATCGAGGCCGGTCGGGTGGAAGAAGTTCTGGAACTTTCCGTACTGCTGACTGTCCAGGTTGGTGGTATCCAGCCGGACCAGCTGACCGTTGTCGATGAAATGCGGGCCGTTCCCGTTGTCGATCACGATCGCGCTGTGCTTCTCCCACGCGACCACATCGCCGGTCTGCAGGTTGGCCACATCCCGCACCTCCCAGGGCTTCTCCACACTCTGCGCGGCCGGGGTATCGGCATAGGCGGTGCCCGCGTCGATCGCCGGGTTCGACTCCTGTTTGGTCAACGCGTCGGCCACGGCCTGGGTCACCTTGACAGGTGAACCATCCGGCAGCCGGTGATCCACGGGGGCGCCGGGAGTATTGACGACCGGGGGCGGCGCGTTGTCGGCCTGGGCGGTGACCACTTGCTGCGGCTGCGGCTGCGCACCCTGATCGACGGCTGCCGTCACGCCCGGAGACTGCTGCGAGGGTCCGGGGACCGGCCGATCCTCTTCCCGCGGATCGTCGTCCTCGTCCTTGTCCTTGTCCTTGTCGTCCTTGCCGGCGTCGTCACCGGTGAGCCCCTTCGACAGCGGCCCCATCAGACTCGACATCATCAATGCCTGCCCGATCCCCGCGGTGGGATCGGCCTGCTGCCCGGCCTGCTGAACGGCGGGTTGCTGCTGTTGCTGGGTGCCGCCCTGCTGCTGCTCGCCGGTTGTGCCGGTGACGTAATCCATCAACTTGTCTTGGAAACTCTTGGAATCCTCCCCGGTCCCCGCGCCGGCGCCACCGAGTAAATCATCGACTGCGTTGGAGCCGGTCGGTGTGGTGGTCGAATCGCCCCCGACGATCTTGTCGAATTCACTCTCGACATCGATCGGCTCGGCATCCCCCGGCTTCTCGGTATTCGTGTTGCCGCCGTTGTTGCCGTTGTTGTTACCGCCGAAGTTGGGGTCTCCGTTGTTGTTACCGCCGCCGTTGTTGCCGCCGTTGTTGCCGCCGTTGTTGTTGTTGTTATTGTTGTTGCCGCCCTTGTTCCCCTTGTTGCCACCCTCGCCGGTGCCACCCTTGTCATCGATTTCACCGGATTTCTTCTGGAACTTCTCGGTCGCGTCCGCGTACACCTTCTCCCATCTTTCGACCGCTTCGTCTATGTTCCGCACATAGTAGCGATGCTCCGCTTCGGGCGTCAGAACGAATTTACCGTACGAAGATCCTTCCTTGTCTTTGTCGGCTTCGTTCGTGTTCTTCTTGTAGACCGGAACCTGCACTTCGGAGGTGGGTCGGCCACCGGAGCTTTCCGTCAGCATGTCGCCATCCCGCTTGAGATCCGACGGCTCGTACTGAAGGTGTTCGTTGAGTTCGGTTACAATGGTCTTGAGTTTTTCAAATGTGTCATGGCCCAACACCTTCGTGTCGAAGGTATCCAATTCGACACCCTTGAGGGTGGTACCCGCGATGGTCTGTCTGTTCTGCAATTCGGTCGTCAAGTCGCCGTGGCTACTGACCAGTTCGGACCAACTCTTCGCGGAGATATCCTCTTTACTTTCGAGATATTTATTGAAGTCCGGCGCCGCTTTCGGATTACGAACACCCAGCGTATCGAAACCCCATTGCATCGTGAATTCGGTGTCCTCGATCAGCATTATCAACGACTGAGAGGCGCCTTTCGGCTGATAGAGATCCACCCAATATGCATGCTTCTCTTTACCGTCCGCCTTTTCCCATCCACCCTTGACGAATTCCGGCTTGTCGGCATCGATCTTCTCTTTCTTGTAGGCGTCGGCGTTGCCGCTTGACAGTCCCAGAATAATATTCTTGTATTTCGGATCCTTCAATAAATCATCGTCGGCATCTTCGACCAGGTTGATCCTGGACTCTTCGTCGATTCTGTTCAGGAAGTGTTGGAATTCATCGCCATTCAACTTGGCAATTTCATCCAACACCTTCTTGTCCTCGTCGTCTGCGAAGTTCGTATTTCCATCCCAGAAACCCACATGCTCTTCTTTGTTGTAGGTATCGACGACTTTGTCCACTTTGCCGTAATCTACTGTGCCCATCAGCTTCTCCTCTGCTCACCGAGGAAACCGCCCGGTCCGGTCTCGCCTACTACCACGCGATCTGCCGCTATCGGATAGTGGACATCGGGTTCCTCCGGCCGCGAACGGCCCCTCTCGTATCGAGCCGACCCCGCCGCAACCCCGTCCGCGATCGCCCCGGCCACTGCGTCGGGTATCCGCGCTGCGACACCCCCCGGGGCCGCCGCTTCGGAAATGGCGGCCCGCGCCGCCGCCGGGAACTGCGGATGTTCGACTATCTGGCCATAGGCGTAAAGCGTGTCCCGCAAGGTCTGCCGATCCGGCGGGCCGGCCGCGAGTGACCGCAAGATCTCATCGGCACGGCGCTCGAACACCGCACAGCGCATCGCCTCCGCCCCCACCCCCGGCGCCCGGGCACGACCGACCGGAACATGCACGATATGGGTCCGTGCGGACGACAAGCTCGCGGCGGATCGTTCATCGGCGACCCGCAGCGCATCCCATAGGCTCGTGGGCACGGGACGACCGCCGCGAAACGCCCCGATGATCTCCCGGCGTATGCGGCCGGTCTCGGACGTGCCGATACCGGACAGAGCGGCGGCGGCGCGGACCTGCGCGTCGGCCATCCACGCCAACTCGAGGCAGGCGGCTCGCACCTGGGAATCGGGCACCGTTTCCGCTCGCTCCAGCAAAGCGTGCGAACCGGCGAGAGTCAGCCGGTCGACCAAACCCGCACCGGGCTCCAACAGATCAATAACGGAATCGGTAGCCGATACCCGGCCCTCGAGGAGTACCTCATCGCCGAGCGCCGCGCCCAAATAGTCGGGTATCGGCGCCGAGGACGCCACCGCGCTGATACGAGCCCCCCGACGGCGGGCGATCAGACCGAATTCGACCAGCATCCGTGCCGGATCGGCGGTTCCCTCGACGGCGGAGGTCGCCTTCCCGGCCGCGGAGCCGAGAGCGGCATCCCACTTCCAGGGAAGAGCGACCTCAGCTGGAAAGAAAACCCCCGGCGGCAGCCATCCCCTGCCTTCGGTCGAGGTCACGAAGACCAACGGCCCGAGCGGGGTCCGCAAAACCGCGACGGCCCACTCGAGACCACGCGGCGAGACCGGTGCGGCGGCCAGGGTCGCCGCGAGCAGGTTGCGGGCCAGCTCCATATCGTCGGCTGCCCGCTCCCCCACTACGAGCGAGCGAACCTCCTTGCCGTCACCGCTGGTGCGGGCAACCGCTACAAGCGGGCCGGGAGACAGCGGTACGGGCATGGTCGGTGCCGCTCCGGCGCCGGCAGTATCGGGTGTCGAAGACAAACTGGGGGCCGGTATCCCCGGCGACGGCACAAGCGCCCCGACTACAGACGGAGCAGCCGGAACGGCGGCGACCGGAGGCGGGTTCACAGGAGGGGATCCCGGTAGCTGCGAGCCCGCGGGAGGGACCACTTCGCCGGTGGGCGCCCCGACCGCGCCGATTGCATCCGAAGGCATCCGTGCAACCGGTGCCGCGGGAGACGAACTCGCCGCCTGGGCAGGTGGCGATACCGGCGGGGCGCCGTTGCGCGACTCGGAACGAACAGGCGGTTCGGCGAATGCGGTGGGCCGCATCGTATCGGACACGGCAGGGGGACGATCGGCAGCGAGATGAGCAGCCGGCCGGGGTCCGGGGCCGATACCGACCGGCCCGGTGGGAATCGCCTGCTGCAAGGGCGAGGGCGATCCCGGTCCCGAACCGTTCGGTGGGATGTCACCCATCCGGTCGCCTGCGCCGTCGACCAGGCGGCCGCCACTCCCATCGGCGGCTTCCATCTCGGTCGCCGCCGCGAACAGGAGATCCCTTGTCTGTTCGTGATGGAGAGCGCGCCGCTCGGCCTTCTCATGCCGGTCCTGATAGTAATCGGACACCGCTGCCCGGACAGGATCGGCTATCGTGCCGTACGACGGGGCGAAATCGGCCAGCCAGGTGTGCGGAATCTCGCCCCACTTCCGGATTTTCGCGGCCAGCGCATGGTGCTGCCCGGCCATTCTACGCAGCTCGTCCGGCTCGATATCCAGGTAAGCCATGCTCCGGACAATCCTCCCGCCATCTATCCCCGTATTATTGTTCCGCCTTCCCAAAGTTGGGGATCTGCTGGTCGGTGCCGGTTCCGGACCTCCACTCCCGCATGACTTCGGAAATCGGCCGCGGGTAGTTCCCGCTGTCGTTCATGACGATGCTGTACTGACGACGCGCGTCCGCGCTGCTTTCGCTGATCGCGGCCAAGATCTCCGCGGCCAGTTCCTCACTTCCGAAGCGAGCGCAGGTGCCGGGCGCCAGATAGAGATCGCGTAGGCGGCCCCGCGCGTCCACTTCGGGAATCACCAACCCACTCGGTGACGGGCGGCGGGCAAATATCTCGTCGGCCCGTTCGCGCACCGCGGCGACACGGTGCCGCAATTCCCTCATCATGGCGAGACCGGCACGTACGTCGGGGTGGATCTCCCTCATGGTTCCTCACTCATTCGCCGACCGGGCCGTACGGCATCCCCGTTGCAACAGTTCGGGTCGAGGAGATACTTCCGGCCCTGCCGTCGCTCACTCGAATCTCTCGACTCCGGGCGTCCGGCCTCCGAGCACACAGTTGTCGACCCTACTTGCCGTACGGGCACCCACCGGAATCCGCAATCATTCCCTACAGTGGGAATATTGCCTATACTTCGAGTGAGCCCATCCCCGGCGCCACCACGGATACCGCGAGGCCATCATCGACGAGTTCGCCACCGACTACGGTCGTTCGCGGTTCGCCGTACCGAAGGCAGTGCACAGGATCCCCGCTGCGTTTCCCTCCACCCTGCTCGGCGCCGGGCAACCGTTGACCCTGCGGGGTGCGGGCCACTCGTGCGGCGGTCAGACCATTACCGACGGCGATCTGCTCGTGGCCTACTCGTCCGGCTCGGCAATGCACCGGATCCGCGACCTCGGAGACGGACTGGTCGAAGTACCCGCGGATATGAGCTGGTACGACCTCGAGCGAACTCTGAATCGGCATGGCCTGTCCGTTCCGGTACTGCCGGACTATCTACGGATGTCGGTCGGCGGAACTCTCTCCGTCGGCGCGGTAGGGATCGACTCGATCCGCCGTGGTATGCAGCCGGATCACGTGGAGCGGATTCAGCTGACCGACGGCACCGGGAGGAGCCGGTGGTGCTCACGGACTGAGCATCCGGAACTCTTCCGGTTCGCACTCGGTGGTCTCGGCACCGTCGGGCTGATCGAGCGTGCCGTTCTGCGCTGTGCGCCGTATCTTCGATTCACGCACCTGCACCGGACATTCCACGCCACCGCACGCGAACTCGCCGAATTCACCGAATCGGTCGCGCAGCGCGAGGATGTGGACACCTACAGCGCTTTCTGGCGTGACGGCGTGTTCAGTTCTGTGACCGGTTGGCGTGCGAACGACAGAACAGGGTGCCACGATCGCCCGGACTGTATCGTCGCGCGAAACCGGCCCGCTGCTGGGCACGCCGACGCCCGGCCTCACCCGGCGTCGACCGACGAGGTACGGCTATGGACCGATTTCGTAGTGCCATCGACACAATTCGTGGCCATGCTCACCGCAGTCGAGAAAACGCGCCAGCACACCCCACTGGGTTCCTTCCTCACCATGCTGTACATCCTGGTCATCCGGCGTCCCGCTGCCGCGACTCCCTTCGCATTCGCGGCCGCCGGACAGGCGCCGTTGTCGATCGGCCTCGGTGTCTATACATCGGTGCCCCGGGACTCGCGGGCGATCGCATCCGTGCGTGCGGTGTTCCGCCGACTTCTGGAACGCTGCCATGATCTCGGTGGCCGCCCATACCTGTACGGCGCGAACGAACTCGATGACCCACTCGCCCGCCGGCTCTATGGCGCCGATCTGGACAAATTGGCCCGGCTACGCGCCTCCCACCGCCTGGAGCATGTCAACGCACACCTTCCGATCGTGACTGCGGGGACTCCGGCCCAGCGCTCGGGCGGCAGGGATGACGGGAGTGACCGTGACAGTTGAAGACGCCGGAGACTTCCTCGCCCATCTCGCCGATCGAATCGCTCCGGGATCCGATACGGCGGCGATTCGCACCGTGGTGGAACTGGCATGTGGCGGCCGACTCGAATCCACAGCGCCGGATGGAGACCGTGCCAGCAATCTGACGATCTCCGGCACCCCCTTCGAGGTGAGCGTGGCCGGTGGTGGCGGGACATTTGTTCCTGCCGTCCGGTACACGGCCGAGGCCGCGAGCCAGGATATGCGGTTCGATTCCCGGCTGGCTGCTCAACTGTCCGCGATCGGCGAACTGGTGACCCGCCTGCCCGGTAGCGACGACCGGACCGCCGAGTTGCTGCGGTCCTTTGTCGAAACCCTGTATCCCACTCCCGCCGATATCCCGGATCGATTCAGATTCGCGACCTGGACGGGAATCGTCCACCACATAGACATCCCCTCTCAACTGGCGCGGCTCAAGGTATACGGAAGTCCCGCGATCGTGAAGGGTGGGATGCAGCGCCTGTGTGGCGAATGGCCACAGTTCGCCGATCTGGCCTCGGTGCCGGAATCCGAGGACCTGATCCGGCCCGCTGGTGCGGCCATCGAAATCGACGCCCGCGGCGAAGTGAACCACAAGATCTACTACGGGGCCCGTAACAACGACATCGCCGTTCCGATGAAACTCGTCCGGCATTTCGGAGATCCGGCATGGCAGGTGTTGAACGAACTCGTCGAATGCGGCATCGATGCCGCGCGGCTCCACCGGTACAGCTTCTTCGCCTGTTGCACCAGGGGAGGATTCGCATTGCATCTCGGCGCAAAGCAAGGTGACGATCTCACCGGCACCGTGCGAGCACTGGCTGCCCGGCACTACGGATCGACCGAGCCGGTCGACGCATTGACCGACGCCGCGCGATCCAGTGGAGCAGACTGGAGGTACTCGGCCATCGGGTTGGGTTTGTCCACCGACCGCGGCCCGGGAAAACTCAACGTATACGGCACCCCCACATGGGGCACCGTCGCGCCGATCCGACGTCGCCGTAGACAGAGGATTTCTCGCCCGACTCCACTGTGATCTCACGACTTCGACGATCCTGCGCACGCAGACCGCTGATCGGGCCGAAGGGTTCCGCGGCTGCGTGGTGGCGGCTGTTCGAATCGATACCGTCGGAGTTGTGACCCGTCCGGGTGAAAGGCAGCCACCCCATATCGCCGATGAATCGTTCCGGCTCGGGGGCGTTCGGGTAGGTTTCGGCTTATGACGTCTGGGGATCGCGGCCCGCTGTTCGACGGTGTGAAAATCGGCCGGCCGGCGACCGGGGCGCTGATCGACGCCGGCTACCTGTCGATCAGCGACCTGCCGGAGCGGCTCGAAGATCTTCTCGCCCTGCACGGCGTGGGACCGCGCGCGATCCGGCTGCTCGGCGACGCGCGCCGCGGCGATACGAACTGATCGGCTGGTATCACCACTCCGGCGGTCGGCGATTTCCCAACCGGGAGAATGTCCGATAATGGCGATATGTCGCGTCGAAGCCCCGGCGCCGCCGGCGGATTCGTTGTAGGCGAGGCCGTCCCGGTAGCCGGCCGGGCCGTCGGAGTGAAGGAGCCGGATGAGTCCGACCAAGGCCGAACCGATCGACACCACGCTCTCACACCCGGACGGGTCCAGCCCGGGCCTCGACGCGATCATCGACGCCTCGCAGGAATCGCTACGGAAATCCGTGTTGACGCTGGCCACCGGCGATACCGGCAATCAGCAGGACCTCGTCGACTGGCTGGAAGACAAAGGTCTGCTCAGTGACAAGGGTCTGAAGGAACGGCCGGGCGAATCGATGATGGCCGAGGGCTATTCGACTCACCACAAAGAGATCACGGACCGGGCCGCCGAGCTCAGGCGGCAGAACGACAGCGTGGACAGCTCACGGTTTCTCACACTCTCCACTACGAACAAAACCTTCAAGGAAATCCGGACGACCGTGAGCGAGTTGCAGTCGACGCTCGCGAACGCCCCGGCGCCCCGGAAAGGCGAGGACGGGATCTACCGGTTGTCGGCCGCCACCGAAATCGGGCTGATCGCCGCGCTGCTCACCGCAGTGGACCGGGTGGACAGCTCGGTCGCCGACGCCCAGGGCGATATCGACACCCATGCCCGCACCATCGCGGCGTCGGTTCCCTCGGTACCGAGCGGCGGCGGTATCACCACGGCGTACACCGCGACCGCCGGACCCAGCGGCTTCAGCAACGCGAGCTACGTGGTCACCGATCCGGACGACCCAGTGGGCAGCGCACTCGACCTCGCCCGAAGCCAGCTCGGCGTCAGCGAGTTCGCGAACAACCGGGTCGACGCGCCCTACAACATCAACGATGCCTGGTGCGCATCGTTCACCAGCTGGTTGTGGGAAAAGGCCGGGTACGACGTCGATTGGACGAACAAGAACTACGTGCCGGCCATCTGGAACGACGCCAATTCGCCACAGATGGATCTTGCGGCGCGGGCCTCCGAAGCGCAGCCCGGGGATCTGATCGTTTTCGACTGGAAGGGCGACGGCACTCCGGACCATATCGGCATCGTGGAATCCGTACAGGGCGGCCGGATCCACACCATCGAAGGCAATTCCAGCGACCGGGTGCAACGCAACGACTACGCCATGGGGTCCGGGCAGATCGTCGGTGTCGTCAAACAGCCGCCGACCAAGAGCACTGCGATATCGGTGTAGCCGATCAGTTGTGGAACCGCAGGTCCGGCCATGGTGGGCGGCGCAGGACCGCGAGGCTGCCGATCACGGCGGCCAGCAGTCCGATCAACTCCCCCATGAGCGCCAGCCGGTTGACATCGACAGCGGGAACCCAGGTAGCCGCGCCGTCGCGGACGACGAAGACGCCCGCGGGCCGCATAGTGGCACTCAGGATGCTGCGGCGGGAAACCGTGATGACGATCGTGCCGTCGGCCGTTTCGAACGGTTCACCGTAGACCGCCGTGGTGTCGGCGGCCGGAAGGCCCAGTCTTTCGCGAATGGTCACAGCACAACCGTTCCGTCCGATTCGATATGCCAGGCCGGGTTGTGCGCGATTTCCCAGACGACCCCGTTCGGGTCGGCCACATGACCGTTGAAGATCCCGCCGAAATCGCTCTCCCGCGGTGTTTTCAGGATCGTACCGCCGGCGGCGGTCATGGCCCGCACGGTGCTGAGGACCTCGTCGCGGTCACCGACGTTATGCGAGAGGGTCAGGCCGGATACCGTCGCACGATCGGCGCCGTCGGCGATATCGGCATTGAATTTCTCCGCGAGAAAGAAGCCCAGAACCAGTCCGGGCGCGATTTGGAAGAAGATGATCTCCCCCGGTACGTCCATCAGCGGTTGCCAGCCGAGTCCGTCGACATAGAACCGGCGGGCCGCGTCGAGGTCGGCCGTCGCGAGTGTCAGGAAATGCGCCCGCTGCTCCACAGAGCCTCCTCGTCGTCCGGCCGGCGGCAACCCGGGTCAGCCTACCGCCGCTCCCCGGTGAACGTATCGAATCGGCGCCCGCCCGCGGGTTCCCGCGAGTCGGCGATCTCGGCACCGGGCCGGCCCGGCCGTGTCGAGCCGAGCGGGGTCGGCCGCGGCCAGTGCCGCATGGAGAGGCGCACCCCGCGGAGCCTCTCCCGTCCGGCTCGTCCACCACGCCGGGTGGACCGCTCAGGCGGCCGCCCATTTCTCGGGGTGCAGGTAGTGCTGCACGAGGGCGTTGGCGTGCCCATGGCCGAAACCGTGTTCGGTCTTCAGCAGCTCGACCAGCTCCTTGTGCGACGCCGGCCCGGAATCGCGGAGTACCGCTTTCCATTCGTCGATGCCGCGCCCGTATTTCGCTTCGATGGAGGGAAAGTAGGACGCGGGGCCCTTGGGGGCGTTCGGCATGGTCGATCTCCTCGCTCGTTGTGAACCTGATCAGAAGACGAGCCACCGATCGCAGATTCATCGCCGACCATCGGACTGTGTCCCGTATCACTCTCCAGCTGATCGCGGGGAGGGCAGAAAGGGCTGGTTCACGGGCCGAACGCGGGCGCGACATAGTCGCGGATCATCTGCTCTTCGACGCCGGGATCCGGTATGGGCCAGTGCGCGAAGGACATGACCACACGCACGATCCACTGGGCCGCGTGCGGATCGTCACCGGCGATCCCGGTGAGATCCGCGGCGATCCGGCCGAGCAGCGGTGAGGTGTGCATCCGGCCCAGCTCCAGCGTCTGCGAACCGAGCAGCATGGGTCGCAGCGGATTGGACCTGATCTGATCGAGCGCCACCGTGATGGCGGTGGTCACCCGTTCGGCGCCGTCGAGGCCGTCGACAGCGCGCCGGACCGTCTCGACGATCCCGGAAGCCAGGCGCATCAGTACCGCGTCGCGGATCCGGTCCTTGCCGCCGGCGTATCGGTAGATGGTGGCGCGCGAGCAGTGCACCCGCGCGGCGAGGGTGTCGATATCGAGAGCGTCCAGGCCGTGCGCGACGACGAGGTCGGTGGCGGCCGCGTAGATGCGCTCGGCCGCGGCCGCCTGCCGGCTCTTCCCCGCCACCCAGTCGTCGCGGACCATCCGTGACCACCTCCTCGAGTCGTATCCATCCGAATTATCAATTCTGAGACGTCCAACGAGAGTTGTTTCAGCCTTTTCGCAGGTGCGGCCGGGGCGGTGAGACGATCCGAGTCGGGTGGTCGAACGCGGTATCTCAGCTTTTCCGCAGGTCGTTGACGTGGTCGCGGCGTCCGCGCACCGTTGGGTCATGACTGCGCTCGAGGGCGGCCTCGGCCTCGCATTGTTCGAGGACCGCAATATCCAGGATCCGTACCCGTTGTACGAGCGGATGCATCGAACCGGACCGGTACACCGGATCGGTGATTCCGGGTTCTACGCGGTGAGCGGCTGGGACGCGGTGCACGAAGCGCTCACCCGCTGCGACGATTTCTCCTCCAACCTGACGGCCACCATGATGTACCGGCCCGCCGGTGGCGTCACCGCGTTTCCGATGGGTGAGGTCGGAGGCGCCACACAGGCCTTGGCGACGGCCGACGACCCGGACCACACGGTGCATCGCAAGCTCTTGCTACCGCATCTGGCGGCGAAACACATCCGCGCCGCCGAACCCTTCATCGCGCGGACCGCCGAGCGGCTGTGGAACCCGGACACCGGCGACGGCGATATCGAATGGATGGCCACGATGGCCGACAGACTGCCCATGATGATCGTGGCGCGGATCATCGGCGTTCCCGATACCGACGTCGACCGGCTGATCCGATGGGGGTACTCCGCTACCCAGGTGGTCGAGGGACTGGTCACGGAAGCGACGCTGGAAGCCGCGGGCGTCGCTGTGCTGAAACTGGCCGGTTACATCGACGCACAGTTCCGGCAGGCCGCCGCCGGCCCACGCCGGGATCTCCTGGGTGATCTGGCCACGGCATGCGCCACCGGACAGCTCGACGAAACCACCGCGCTGACCATGATGATCACCCTGTTCAGCGCCGGTGGAGAATCCACGGCCTCGCTGATCGGGTCCGCGGCATGGATTCTCGCGACCCGTCCCGATATCCAGCGGCGGATCCGGGAACAACCCGATCTTCTGGGCGTCTTCCTCGAGGAAGTCCTGCGCTACGAGCCGCCCTTCCGGGGCCATTACCGGCACGTTGTCCGCGATACGGAACTGGGTGGGACGCGCCTGCGGGCCGGAACGCGCCTGTTCCTGCTGTGGGGTGCGGCCAACCGGGATCCGTCGCATTTCGACGATCCCGGCGAATTCCGGCTCGACCGGCCCGCCCCGAAGAATCACCTCGGTTTCGGCAAAGGGGCACATTTCTGTGTCGGCGCCGCACTCGCCCGGCTCGAAGCACGCATCGTGCTCGGCCACCTTCTCGAGCACACCACCACGGTGCGGGCCGCGGGTACCGGGCGGTGGTTACCGAGCCTGCTGGTCAGACGCCTGGAACACCTACACCTGAGGATCGGCCGATCGACCGCATGAGGGTCGTCGCCGGAGGACTAAGGCATGCCACGCTGCACCAGGACCGCGCACAGCAGCAGTAGCGCCACCCCGGCCAGCTGCGCGGGACGAAGCGCCTGGCCGAGCAGCATCCAGGCCAGCGCGGCGGCGACGATAGGTTCCAGCAGCCCCAGCGCACCGGCGAGCGGCGCCGGCAACTCGCGCAGCGCCCACAGCCCGGCCAGGTACGGCAACGCGGTACCCACCACGGCCAGCACCAGCAGGACCAGCCATACGGGGACCTGCAGACCGCCCAGCGTCGCGACGGCCGGGAACAGGTCGAAGGGCAGTGTCCACGGCGCGGCGACCACCGCCATCACCATCGCCCCGAGCAGCAATCCGGCCGCCGTCATCCCGAACGGGTCGTGCCTACGCGCGCCGTGCTCGCCGAGCAGGAAGAACCCGGCCGAACACACCGCCGCACCCAACCCGGCCGCTATACCCACCGGGTCCGGCCGGGCACCCTGCCAGCCTTGCGCGATCAGCCCCAGCCCCACCGGCGCACCGCGACCACGAGCGCCAGCAGCACCGCGGCGAAGGCCAGGTACGGGTTGCCCGAGGAGTCCGGCGCGCGGAACTCGATGCGCTTGGCCTTCGGGTTGTTGCCGGTGACCGGGATGCGGACCGCGGCGGACGCTGGAGGGACGGTTCAGCGCTTCAATGATCAGTTCCTGTCGCCGGATTGAATATCGCCGCGCCGCGCCCGCCGAAATCCTTCACGTTCTGGGTAACCACCGTCGCGTCATGGGCCAACGCGATAGCCAAGATCTGGGCGTCGAAGATCTCCGCGGCGGTCGGCTTCGGCCGCTTCACCATCAACCCGGCATACAGGTATGCGGCAGCATGGGCGAACGGCAAGACACGCCCGGCTGTCTCGAGCGGTTCGAACACGGTCAGGGCGGCAGCTTCGAGCATCGACCGCTTACGGCCCTCGGCCAGCAGGGCGATGCCGTTCGCTACTTCCAACACAGTGATAGACGTTGTATATAAACCAGTTTGGGTGGCCAGCCACCCGGCGACGATGGGGTGCTTCTCCGGGGCCATCGCAGCGGAGATCACATTGGTATCCAAGATCAGCATTCAGCGACCCTCGGACGCTTCGAGAAATGACGTATCGAACTCCGGGGTCTCACCGTCGAGGGCTTCGCGCAGAACTGCGAGACGTGCCAGCAGGGCCGCCCCGGACAGTGGGTTCGGTGCGCCGGGGGCATCGTCTTCGTTCACAGCACGAGCCAGGATGTCACGAACCTCGGCTTCCATCGAACGTCCGTGGCGGGTGGCGCGCCGCTGGATGGTGGCCTTGACCGCGGGGTCGAGGTTGCGGACGTTCAGGTTCGAGGCGGCGGCCGTAACCTTTTTGGCGACGGACTTGCGGGTTTTGGCCTTGGCTTTCGTCGTCATGTTATCGATGCTATCAAAGTGCACTCATAGTGCACTCATGTGGTTTCGGGCACCGTGGCGTGTTCGGCACCGACGAAACAGTCGGAGACTCCGCTCGCGGATCCGCCTGGCCGAAGGCGATCTCCTCGGCAATGAACTCGCCACGGCAATCTCTTGCCCGACATAGACGAGTCCACCCGCTCGGTGACCGCATCTGATATCACCGAGCGGGTGGACTCGAAAACCTTCTACTGCGCACCCACTGCGTACCGAACGCCGGCAACGGAGTTGGTAATGCAGGTAGGGATTACACGTCGAAGTAGAGCTCGAACTCGTAGGGGTGCGGGCGCAGGTTCACCGGGGCGATTTCCTGGTCGCGCTTGATGCCGATCCAGGTCTCGATGAGGTCCTCGGTGAAGACGTTGCCCTCGGTGAGGTACTCGTGGTCGGCCTCGAGGCGGTCGATCACCGACGCCAGGCTGGTGGGGGCCTGCGGGATGTTCTTGGCCTCCTCCGGCGGGAGCTCGTAGAGGTCCTTGTCGACCGGGGCCAGCGGCTCGATCTTCTTCTTGATGCCGTCCAGGCCGGCCATCAGCATGGCGGCGAAGGCCAGGTACGGGTTGCCCGAGGAGTCCGGCGCGCGGAACTCGATGC